>JAYUBF010000094.1:0-2061 GCA_043741435.1 Myxococcales bacterium | reverse complement strand
CGACTCTCGGCGGCGCGCGCTTCTTCGTAGTTCGCGCCAGCGCTCGTCGCTGACCGAATCCACTGACCTGCAATGTGACGTCCGCCAACATCCTTCGGCAGACGCGAACGCGAGTAATCGGTGCGCGATATCTGCACCTCTCTCCAATTTCCTGTTTCCGGTCGCCTGTTGCCGGTTCCCGGTTTCCGAAGCCACCTCGACTCATCGGCTCTCTAGCTGGAGAGTTGCTGAAGATCTGATGAATCATGAGTCGTCCTCGTAGACGTAGTGGTTTCTGGTGCGCGTAGTCGTACGTGCGCGAGGACGGCCGGAATTCTGCGCCCAAAAACGATCGTAACTTCAGCCGGCGACGACTAGCCGACGCGGCAGAGCACGAACTTCAGGTACCGACCCTCTGCGAACGCCGGCGGGCTGGGATGATCGAGGGGCTGTCCGTGCGCCTCGAGCGTGGTGAGCGGCCGCTTCGCCGCGCGCGCGGCTTCGCCGAGCGTGCCGAGGAACGAGGCCAGGTCCACGTGGCTCGAGCATGACGCGGCCGCGAGCAGTCCACCGTCGGGAATGAGGTGGATCGCGGCGGCGTTGAGCTCGCGATACGCAGCGAGCGCGGCGTCGAGCGCCTTCTCGCTCGGCGCGAAGCTCGGCGGATCGGTGATCACGAGATCGTAGCGATCATTGCCCTGCTTCGCGTTGGCGAGCCACTCGAACGCGTCGATCGCCGCGAACTCGTGCTGCGTTGCATCGACACCGTTGTCGACGAAGTGCGTGCGCGCCGCTAGGATGGCGGCGGGCGCGATGTCGATCGTCGCGACCTGCGTGGCACCGCCCAGCGCTGCGTTCACCGAGAAGCCACCCGTGTAGGAAAAGAGGTTCGCGACCCGCAGGCCTTTGGAGAGCGAACGCACGCGGCGACGGTTCTCTCGCTGATCGAGGAAGAAGCCGGTTTTCTGCCCGCGCAGCACGTCGACGTAGAGGCGCACACCGTGCTCGCAGATCGCGACTTCCGCAGGCGGCTCGCCGCCGTGTAAACGCTTGCCCACACCGCCGCGCGAGCGCTCGTAGATGCTGTCGATGGCGAGGCCAGCCTCGGACGCGACCTCACGCACCGCAGCGACGACGCGCTCGGCCAACGTGTTGGCGGCGGCGCCATCGAAGCGCACTACGCACACGCGGGCATACACATCGACCACCACGCCGGGCAGGCGATCCCCTTCGCCGTTGCACCAGCGAAACGCGTCGGTGGCGCTGCGATCGAGCATCGCGAGGCGCATCGCCAGGGCCGCGTATAGGCGTCGCTTCACGAACGCAGCGTCGATCGCCTCGTCGGGATCGAGCGTGTAGATGCGCAGCGCGAGCGGCGAGCCCGGATCGTGTAGCCCGCGCGCCATAGGACGACCATTGCGGGTGAGCAAGACGAGCTCGGCACCGATGCCACCACCGCTGCGCAGAGGCTCTAGCGCCTCGGCATACACCCACGGATGTCCGCTCGAGATCGCGCGCTCGAGGGGACGCTTCAGCTTCACGGTCGCAGTGGGTCGCCGCGTGTTCATCGGTCGCACTCATAACACACCACTTCTCACCGCTCGCCGCGGGATCAGTCGTGATTTGGCGAGCGGCGCGACACCTTGCGTGCGCTGTCGTGCGCCTTCGTCGACAACCTGCGTTCCTTCGACCCGCGGGTGGGCTTCGTCTTGTGACGCTTGCGCGGCACCACGTTGAGCTTGGTGAGCCGCTCGCGCAAGCGTTCCCACGCCGCATCGATGTTGGCGGCGCGGCTGCGACGCTCGGTGGCCGTTACGATGGTGCCGCTCGGCGCGTGGTGCAGGCGCACCCCGGTCTCGGTCTTGTTGCGGTGTTGGCCCCCGGGACCACCCGCGACGAAGAACTCCACAGTGGTGCCGTCACGCAGCGCCGGGCCGGACAGCGCGTAGGGAGGGGGATGCTGCGCGACGGGCATTGGTAGATTCTAAACAGCAACGCATTGTTCGGAGATCAAAGGTTGCGTTGCTGTTTAGTCTATCTCATCGGGCGTGCCGCCGGCCCTGCCGGCCGAGCCGTCAGGGT
>JAYUBF010000093.1:0-20609 GCA_043741435.1 Myxococcales bacterium | reverse complement strand
GCGTTGCGCTCGTCGTCCGGCGCACCATCTCGTCGTCGTCCACCACCAGGATGAGGTTGCCATCGCCGGGGCTGTAGGCGCCACCCACGTGGTCCATGCCGGGGTCCAGCAGAGGCAGCGTAATGGTGAACGTCGTGCCGCCTCCAGGCGTAGTCTCCACGCTGATGTCGCCGTGGTGGCCCTGCACGATGCCGTACGTAATCGCCATCCCGAGGCCCGTGCCGGACCCGAGCGGCTTTGTGGTGTAGAACGGCTCGAAGATGCGCCGCCGCGTCTCTTCCGTCATGCCTGGCCCATTGTCAGATATCGTCAGCGTGGCCGACGTGTCATCCGCGGTCAGCGAAATCGCAATGTGGCCGCCTTCGGGCATCGCGTCCTTCGCGTTCAGCACGATGTTTAGCAGCGCCTGCTGCACCTGGCCCGCGTCGCCTTCGATCGGAACGAGGTCGACTACTACAAGCACGGCGGCATCCTGCACTTCGTGCTCCGCCAGCTGGCGGGGGTGGCCTAGTGGGAGAGAACTACGGCGTCTCGTTCGCGCACAAGCTGAACGAGCAAGGCCTCTGGGACGATGCCATCGCGCAGGCGACCAGGGACATCGCGCACGACGGCGACGATCCCGATCCCTTCGTTGAGCGAGCGGTCGCGCTCGCGGCGAAAGAGCAGTACCTGGCGGCGGTGACCGATCTGCAAAAGTCGCTGGAGCTCGATGCCGTGGCGCAGACGCTCGACACCGACTTCGTCGACGACACGTTGTTCGGCGCTCTGCTCGGTGAGGCGCGAAAGCAAAGTGACGTACAGCAGGGCCTCGCGGTGCTCGCTCGATACCTCGAGACCTTCCCGAAGGGCCGACACTTGCAGGACGTCGACATCTGGACGCGCCGGCTTCGCGGCGACGACAAGGATGCGATCATCATCAAGGAGTAGGGTGCCTAGCTCTAGCAGCAACTCCGTTCACATAGCGACCGCGCTCGTGGTCGACGCGGACCTCGCCGGCGGATGGCGGCGTTTCCTTCATCGCCAGGACGCCAGGCGGACGAGGAGCGCCAGCCAGAAAGAAACTGGTTCGGATCGTCGACGATTCGAAGCTCTCGAACTCTGAGCCAATTCATTTTCTCTGGCGCTGTCGACCCAACGCTGGAATGAGCCGTGTTTGCCGAGCCAGGTTCGTTCATTGGCCCATCGCAGGCCATCATGATACGTATGTTGGGTATGAAATCTACGTACACTGTATCCGAGGCGCAGAGCCAGCTTCCGCGTCTCCTACGAAACGCCGAAGCTGGTTCCGCGATCGCGATTCGCCGGCGCGATGATACGGTTGCCTACGTGCTGTCGCGGGAGCACCTCGAGGCGTTGGTTGAAACCCTCGAGATCATGGCCAACCCAGAAGCGATGCGCGCGATCACTGCACATCGCGGTGGTAAGACGAAATTCCGGACGCTGTCCGCGCTCGTCGCGCCGCGGTGAAGGTTCGCCTTGCACCGCAGGTCGTCGACTTCGTACGCCAACTACCGCCCGAGCCGCGCAAGCTGCTGCGCAACGCTCTGCGTGGGCTGGAGCGCGAAGCGGGTGATCTGAGGCCCCTCGAAGGCGACCTGAGCGGCTACTGTCGCCTGCGCGTCGGCGGCTACCGGATCATCTTCAGCTACGCCACACGAGGAACGATCGACTGTATTTTTGCGGAACGGCGCAGCGTCATCTACGACGTGTTTGCCGACGCGTTGCGCGCGCACCTGAGTCGAAGCTCCAAGCGCTGACGGAGCGACACTCTAGTCGGCGAGTGAGAACGCGAACGCGACGAGGTCGGCCAGCGCCGGGTCCTCGATCATCGCCTGGTCACGCTCCGCGGCGGAGTCACCCACGTTGCCGCAGAGCGCCGTGAGTCCAGCGCGCAGATCGCCGGTCACGACGAGCGCCACCCGGTTCGCGGTCAAACGCTCATGCTCGGCATACGCCTCCGCTTGCTCCGCGGCACCGCGATCGACGACGAGGTTGGCCAGCGACATCTCGAGCCGCGCGCGGGTGGCTTCCGGTAGCGTCTCGGCGCGAAGCCCCAGCGCCGAGAGCTCGGCCTGCCACGCACGCACGAACGGACCCTCGATCCGGAGATCGGGCAGGAACAACGCGGCTGCAGCACGCACCATCGCCGTGATGTCGTCGGTGGCGCGGCCGTGGATGAGGCCGAGGCCCGCATGCAACGAGTGCATCGCGCGTGCACCTGCGAAGCGCAGCGCCCCCACGTCGCCGGCCAATCTTCGCTGCACGAGGATGCGAGGCGGATTGCTGGGCTCGGCCCACGCGGGATCGGTCAAGCGATCGAGGAGCGCGACGTCGATGGCTGGATGACCGAAGAGCTGCGCCACCGGAGCCATGAGCGCCGTGGCCTCGGCTGACACTTCGACGTCGAGCGGAGCAACGGCGAGTCCCAGCACCAGCGGGCCGAGGTCGCTGAGGACGTCCCGCAATGGACCCCGAGCACCGGCGGCGACGACCTGTTCGGCGGTGGGCTCCGTCAACGTGGGCGCTGGCAAAGCCGCCATCCGGTCGTCGAGATCTGCGTCGAGCTTTGCGCTGTCGGAGAGGAACGCGAGGCACTGCAGATGGAGCCGGGCGCGAGTCGGGCGGCCCGATTGTTCGAGCAGGATCGCGGCCGCGAGATGAAGGCTCGCGCGACCGCCGGACTGGAGCGGGGCCTCGATGATGAGCGGCAGCAGCCGGTCCCGCGCGCCGAGACCACCGCCCACGGCACGCAGCGCCGTGCGGAGCGCCGAGTCGAACGTGGGAGGGACCGGCCAGGGAATCATGCCCAGCGCCTCGACGATGGCGGCTGGCGTCGGCTGGCTCATTGCCGCGATGATCGTGCCGCGCGCCTCGTCGCCATGGAGCGCGAGCCCGAGGCCCGCTTCCACGCTCGCTTCCTGTAGCTGCGCGCCCAGGGCCTCCAGCTCTCCAACCACCTCGACGAGCGCTCCGTAGTCGCCCAGGCGCAGATAGTGGCGAACCAGCCGTCGCAGCGTGGGTGCGTGCCGGGGATTGAGATCGGCGGCTTTCAGATAGGCGTCGCTCGCGCGCTCCAGGTCCTCCGCCTTCGTCAGCGCCTCACCACGCCGGAACAACAGCTCGCCTCGTTCTTCTCCGGTATCGGCGTGGAGCTCGCGGCGCTCGTACATCGCCCCCGCCAGTGCCCACTCTTGCGCGCGCTCGTAGACATCGGTGAGCGCCGACATTACGTCGCGTCGCTGCGGGTCGTCGATGAGGAGCGCCTCGAGCAACACGCGCGCATCGTCGAGTTCACCAAGGCGAGCTGCCAGCTCGCCGAGGTGTCGACGCAGCTCGGCTGCGCGATCGAAGGAGTCGCGCGGCAAGAGCTCGAGCACCGCCCGGAGTGCGCTGTAAGCGCCCCGATCGTCGCCGATGCGCAACGCGACGCGGGCCAGTGCCTGCTGGGCGGCGAGGTTGCTGGGATTCGTGGCCGTGGCCGCGCCGTAGAACGCTCGCGCGCCGGCCGGGTCGCCACCTTCCTCCGCGAGCTCACCACGCCTTCGCTGGACTTCATCCACACCGAGCGCGATCGATCGATCGCCCAGCCGCTCGTAGAGAGCACGCGCGCGCTGCAGGTGACGAGTTCGGAACGAGAGGTCCGCAGCCGCGTCCAGTGCTGGCACGTGATCGCCATCGGCGTCGAGGGCCGCCTCGTAGTCGGCAGCAGCGCCAGGGACGTCGTAGAGCTGGGTCTCCGCCAATCGTCCTGCCTCGTACCGGCGTTCTGCACGCTCGCGCAGATCCGCGGTGACCAGCGATCGTGCGCGCAAGAGCGCGACGAGGCCTGCCCAGTCCTTGCGCCCCTCGAGGACTCGACGGCGCGCGAGGAACGCCACCGAATCGTCGGGCGCACGCTGCAAGAGCTCTTGCGCGCGCGCATCGAGCGATGCGAGGTCGTCGTGGGTGGTGAGGAGCCCGAGGAGCCGGCGCAAGAGCGCGACGCGACCTTCGCCCTCGGGCTCTCTGCGGAGGCGCTCTTCGAGGATACGACGCTGCTCCTCAGGCGTGCCGGTGCTCCACGCCGGATCGAGCGAAGGATCCCGTTGTGCGACCCGCGCCGCTTCATTGCGCCGGGTCTCTGCGACGGTGACGTTGCCCGCCCGCGCGTGTAGCGAAGACGCGCGCGAGATCGCCTCGGCGCGAGCGGGCGCCTCGGTCTCGTCGGGCAGCGTCGCCACGAGCCGGTCGGCGGCATCGGCGGCCTCGGCGAAGCGACGCGCCTCTGCGTACAAACGCACGAGGCCGGGCCACGGGCTCTCGTGCTCGGGTAGGCGTGTATCGCGGAGGAGCTGAGCCGCTTCCTCGAAGTTGCGGAGCGCGGCCTCGCTGTCGAACAAGCGCTCCTCGTGGATCTGCGCGAGGCGGAGGTGCGTGCGGGCTCGCTCTCGCGCGTCGGTCTCGAGCGAAGACTCCCGGTACAGCTGCTCGGCAGCGACGGCCCACTCGCCGCGTGCCTCGGCCATCACCCGCAACGAGCGGACGGCGTCGCGCAACGTGGGATCGCACGCCACCGCCTCGCGATAGGCGCGATAGGCGTCGAGGTCGCGGCCCAGCTCCACCTCGAACAGTCGTGCGCGTTCCTGCAACAACCGCGCGCGCTCTCGGCGATCTGCGGTGAGCCCGGCCGCGCGACCGAGGAGCTCGGCCTGGTGCGCGTAGGAGCCCTGCGCCGCAGCCAGGCGAATCAACGCATCGAGCGCACGGCGATCGGCGGGGTCGAGCGCAGCGGCCAGCTGGTACAAGCGCTCGGCGGTCGCGGTGTCACCTTCGATGAGCAAGACATCGGCGGCGTCGACCGCACAGGCAGCTGCACGAGCGGGCTCCAGATCGGGTGCATCGGCTGCGGCGATGAGGTGCTCGAGTGCGCTCGCGAGGTCGCCGCGCTTGCGGTACACGTCGGCGAGCGCCGCATGCGCGCGACCCACTCGCTTCGTGGTGATGAGCGCATGCAGGAACTCTGCTTCCGCCTCCGCGTCGGCCCCAGCCGCGAGCAGCAGCTCGCCTCGGGTGATCTTGAGCTGCGGGATCTCCTCTGGATCTGCGGTCAGCATCTCCTTGTCGAGAATGCCGAGGGCGTAGATGGGCTCGTTGCTGGCGACGTACAGGTTGCGCGCCCGCGCGGCCAGATGGCGACGCTCCGGATGCGCATCGAACAGGGACGCCAAGCGCCGCGCCGCGTCGCGAGGCCTCCCGAGGGGGCCCTCGTGCAGCTCGACTGCTTCCAGCGACAACGACAGTCGCTCCGCGCCTTGGGCGGCACCTGCTGCCGTATCGAGCTCCGCAGCGAGCTCTTCGAAGCGCCGTGCGACGCGCAACAACCGTCGATATGCACCGGCCGGGAGCACGAGCTCGGTGCCTCGACGTCGCGCTGCCTCGATCAGCGCGAGAGCGCGGTCGGGCGCGATCTCCAGGTACACCGTGAGCAACAGCGTCTCGAGTGCGTCACGATCGGCCGCGAGCGGATGATTGGCGAGCTGCTGCTCCAGCATCGGGGCCGCATCGCCCTTGCGACCCGCGGCCGTCAGGGCCTCCATAGCGGCACTCGCTGCCGGAAGCCCTCCGCCCTGATCGGCAGCTACCAGGAACGCGCGCGCGGCGCGGACGTGATCTCCCCGATCCACGCTCAGGCGGCCCAGGTCGAGCGCGGCCGCAGCGACGTTCGCTTCCCCGGCCTCCACGTTCGCAAGCAGCTCTTGCTCCAGCTGCTCGAGGAGCAGAGCCGGGTCGGACGACTGCCGCAGCCGTTCGAGCAGCCGCTGGCGCGCGGCCACGTCGTTGCGATCGAGGAGCAGGATGCGCTCGTCGATCTCCACGAGCGGCGCCGCTCCCATGAGCGCGCGCGCTTCTCGCAGCAACGGCAGACGTTCCTCGGGGGGCACGAGATCAGCGAGGGTCATGAGCGCTTGCTCGAGCCGGAGGCGGTCCTCCCGCATGCGATAGAGCTCGACCAGGCGTCGCGACACCCCAACATCCGGTTGCAGCTCGGCGGCGCGCCGGAGATGCGTTTCTTCCTCGATGGCGTCAGCCTCGAGGCGTGCGTACTGGGCCAGCCGTTGGTGAATCCGAGGGGCCACATCGACCGGTATCGTGCCGCCCCGCAACAGCGCTGCGTAGTAGTCGCGTGCCGGCGTTCGTTCTCCGGCATCGTGATGATAGTCCGCGAGGCCGAGCAACAGATGCTTGCGCTGCGGATCCGCTGCGTAGGCGCGGGCCAACGCGACCGCGGCGCGCTCGGGATCCTTCAGGCGATCGCGGGCCAATACACCGAGGCGCTCCCAGATGTCCGCGTCGGAGGCGCCGAGCGGGAGGGCTCGCTCGAGGAGCGAGATCGCCCTCGCTGGGTCGTCGAGCGCGTCGGCACTGAGGACGGCGGCACGCAGCAGCAAGGGTCGCGCATCATCGGGCGTGCGTTTGCCTGCTTCCTCCGCGAGGTGGTCGACGAGTCGAGCGGTCTGTCCCGACCGCTCGAGCGCACGCGTCAACAGATCGCCGGGCGAGGGCAGCTGCTCGAGAAGCGCGATCGCCTGGTTCACCTCACCGCGGGCGATGAGCAGCTCCGCCAGCGCTCGCTGGTCGGCATCGTTGCTCGCACCAGCCTCGGCGAGGCTGCTGAGCGCGGCTTCCGCCGCGGCGAGGTTGCCATCGGCGCGCGCGGCGGAGGCGAGCGCACGCGCGGCGCGGACGCGCAGGTCCCGCAAGGCTGGCGTGGGCTCGCCACGACTGGCAGCGAGGCTCGCGGCGGCAAACGCCCTGGCGAATGCCGTGCGTGCGGCAGCGCCATTGCCCACCGCGAGCTCGTGATCTCCGAGCGCGAGGGCGAGCGTTGCGGCATCGACCGGATCGAGCTCTTCGCTGACGGCCGCCAGCGATGCGGCCAAGATTGCGATGGCTTCGTCATGGGGCGCGAGCGCTGCCGCCCCCAGCGCAGCCTCGGCGCACTTGGGATCGAGCCGGAGCGCTTGGGCAAAGGCTTCCGCCGCCACGCTGCCCTGGCGCATGCGCGCGAGCGCGAGCCAACGAGGGGCTGTGGGCTCGAGCGCGATGGCGCGCTCCAGCGCGAGCCGCGTATCGTCGAGGGAGAAGCCCACCGCCCTCACATCGATCAGTGCAGCTGCGCGCTTGGGCGAGATCCGCGGCGCCAGCTCCTCGAGTTGCGCGATGGTCGCTGCCGGCGACAGACCGGCGAGCAGCATGGGCAGCACGATCTCCTCGGTGGGATTCTGCGAGATCGCCAGCAGTGCCGCGGCACGAGCGCCGGCTTCGTCCCCGAGTTGGGACGCAGCCAAGGCTCGTCGGTGGGCTGGTGCGGCGTCGCCTGCGGCCATCAGCGCGATGGCGGCACGCTGCGCCTGTCCCAGACGCTCGTACAAATCCGCGAGGATCACGTGCTCGTCGTGGCTCAACGCACCCAGCTCGGCGGCCCGGCCGAGATGAACACTGGCGTCGAGGTCGGAACCGCTCCGGATGAGGCACAAGCCCAGCGCACGCCGGGCGGCCGCGTGGTCGGGTAGTACCTCGACGGCTTCGCGCAGCCGGGCGATCGCGCGGGGTACGTCGTCGCTGCGCAGTGCGGCCTCGCCCAGCTCGAAGGCCAGCTGCGACTCCATCTGCGGCGGCGCGAAGTTGCGGCGCGCTTCATCGAGCAATCGGTCGAGCAACGGGATCTGCGCCGCATCGTCGCCGCGTTGCCTGGCGGCGTCGACCAGCGTGCGCAGCGCATCCCGGTTGTTGGGCTCCAGCTCGACGAGGCGGCGGGCGATTGCTTCGGCACGCGTGGGGTTGTGCACGCGACACAGGCGCAGCAGCTTCTCGAGGACGAAACGCTCGAGCTGCGGGTCTGTGCCGGTGGCGCGCGCGTGGAGCGTGTCGAGAATCTCGATCGCCGAGGCACCCTCACCGACGGCCTCCTCCAGCTCGGCGCGCAAGCGCAGCGCAGCATTCGGCGCGTCTGCGCTCCCGAGCTCACGGAGGCGACGCAACGCGGCGTCGTTGTCGCCTCGCGCGGACAGCGCCCTCGCACGCTCCATCACCGCGAGACCACGCGCGCGCGCATCCGGCTCCACCTCGATCAGCTGATCGAGCAGGCTGGCCTCGGCATCGACATCGCGGCGCCCGCGAGCCAGTGCCAAGAGCGCGCCCAGCACGAGACGAGAATCGGCCACCACCTCACGGGCTCGCTCGAGGACGACCCGCGCCGCATCGCCGTCGTTCATCTGGTCGTGCAGCAGGTGGGCTTGCTCGACGAACAAGGCGATCGCCTCGTCGCGTCGTCCATCCGCCGCATGCTGCTCGGCGATGCGGCCGAGCGCGACCGCGAGCTTGGGCCACGCTTCGGTACGCCGGAGCAGCTGCGCCAAGCGGCTCCACGCCGGGAGGTGATTGCGACGCAGCGACGTGACGTGCTCGTAGACGGCAACCGCATCCGGGATGCGGCCTACGTTCTCGAGCAGCGCCGCCCGACGCAGATTGAGGTCGATGCCCACCTCGTAGTCCGTCTCGACCTGTACGCGCATCGCCAGCACGGCCTCGAGCTCCGCGCTGCGCCCGGAGCGAGTGAACAAGTTGTCGAGCAGCGCGAGGGCGGCTGCGTTCCGAGGCTGCTCGCTCAGAACGCGGCGCGCGACCGCCTCGGCGTCATCGGTGCGACCCTCTTCGAGGAACAGTTGACCGAGACGCCCCATGTCGTTGAGCCGGGTGTCGGGATCCGCCGGATCCGGTGCCAGCGCGGTGAGCCGCTCGAGCACGTCGAGCTCCTCGGCGCAGTTGTCGCGACGACGCGCGTCACGAGCAAGGAAGGTCAGCGCGGGACGAAAGCGCGGATCGATCGTCAGAGCGCGGCTGTAGGCTTCGCGCGCGGCGTCGTCTCGCCCGAGGTGCTCGGACTGCAGCACGGCAAGGCGGCCCAGGATCGCTTTCTGCTCGGCGGGCCGCTTGGCGGTGGCCGCGACCTTGCGGGAGAGGATCTGGGCTGCGCGCGCGTAGTCCTGACGCTCGACGGCGATCGCCTCCAGCGTGTCGAGCGCCGGCAAGCTGGCTGGATCGAGCTCGAGCGCGCGATCGTAGAGAGGCAAGGCCTCGTCGATGCGGCCCACGCGCTGACGCAACAGATCGGCGGCCTGCACCAAGCGGATGGCGCGCGTCACGTTGCTGTCGCTGCTGCGAGCGTCCTCGGCCGCGCGCAACAGCACGCGTGCTTCGGCTTCCCATTCGCTGCGCGCGTGGTGCAACGACGCGAGGGCGCCGTACACGCGCTGCGCATCGGCACCAGAAGCGCCCGTTTCGAGCGCGGCTTCGTAGAACACGATGGCGTCAGCCGGTCGGCTCTGGCGTTCGGCGATCTCACCGAGACGCAGGGCACGATCCGTGCGAGGCGCGGCTTCGTACAGAGGCTCGAGCGCGGCTCGCGCCTCGTCCCACAGCCTCAGGGCGTATGCAGTTTCGGCCAAGCCCAGCCGGGCCTGGCTCTCCGATGGATCGCCAGCGAGCGCATCGCGATACGAGCTCAGCGCGGCGTCGAGCCGTCCGAGGCGAACGCGTGCGGCACCTTGCGCGGCGAGCGCGCGACTGCGCGCGGACGCATCCACGCGCAGCTCGGCGACCTTTCCCAGCGCCACTTCGAGCGAGACATCGTCACCCTGGCGGAGCAGGACGTCGCAAAGCAGCTCGAGCGCGTTTCGTGTCAGCTCCGGCTCGGCGTCGCCGATGAGCGGCACCCCTTCCTCGAGCACGATGCGGGCGCGAACCAGATCGCCTCGATCCGCGTGGATCTTGCCGAGCTCGATGCGCGGCTCCGGCGAGCGAGTGACCTCGAGGAGACGTTCGAGCGCCGAGACCAGGCCATCCCCGCGCCCTTCGGCACGTCGCGCCTCCACCAGCAGCTGCAACGATTCCACGTCTCCCACCGTCGCGAGCGCCTCGGCTTCACCCGCCGCGTCGGCCGCGCGGCCGAGGGTGAGCAGCAGTCGCGCGCGATGCGTGCGCGCATCGCGGTCTCCCATTTGTGCAAGGCGAGCGAGCAGTTGCTCCAGGTCCTCGAAGCGCTGCTCGCTCTCGGCGAGCGTGGCGGCCGCGCGCAAGATCTCGAGCGTGGGCTTCGCGTCGCGCGCGCGGTCGAGCAGCACGCGCGCACGACCTTGCGGGTCCTTCTCGCGGAGGCACAGCTGCGCCGCGGCGAAGTACAGGCGAGCACGCGCCCCATCGTCGTCGGTGGCGGCGGCGGCTCGTTCATACGAGCGCAACGCGTCGTCGAGGTTGCCGTGCGCGGACGCCAAGCGTGCAGCCAGCTCGAGGCCGTCGTGATCCCCGGCATCTTCCTCGAGCAGGTCTCCCACGTGACGATGTGCTTCGTCCACACGACCGGCGCGCTGCGCTAGCTGTGCCGCGAGCAGGCGATCGCGACGACGCATGGCCGGCTCGGCATCGACGCTGGCCTCGAGCGCGTGTTCCATGGCCTCGAGCGCCCGTGCGAGCTCGCCGGACCGTTCCAGAGCGCGGGCGTAGAGCCGGAACGTTGCCGCGTCCCCGTTGGTGAGGCGCAACGCGCGTTCCACCTCGTCTCGTGCACGCAGTGGATCGTCGTTGAAGTCGAGCCACACGACACCGAGGCGCACCCGCGCCTTCGCTTCTTCTTGTTGGCCTCGGGCCGACGACAAACGACGCTTCTCCAGGCGCAAGAGCTCCTGCGAACGGCCTTCCGACGCGTAGCGCTCGGCCAGCAGCTGGGCCGCCCGTGCGTGCGTGGGCCGACCTGCGATCACGCGCTCGAGCAGGGGCGTGGCCTCGGTGGGCCGCGTCGGCAACAACAGCTCGGCGGCGCGCAGCGCGGCCTCGATGGCATCGTTCGGCTCACCCGCGCGCTCGGCGAGCACCGCGGCGCGCTGGAATTGGTCCGCTGCGCGCTCCGCGTCTCCCAGCTCTGCCAGCGCGAGGCCCAGCAGCGTGGTGGTAGTGACGCGCTCCGGCGCCTGCTGCAGCAGTGCCTCGGCGAGGTCCCGCGCCTCCTCGAGCCGACCGGGCATCACGGCCAGTGTCGCGATGCGACGATCGATGGCGATCGGATGGGTCGGTAGCGCTTCGTAGCGAGCCAGCGCGCCGGGTAAGTCACCGGATCCGAGCAGGTCGTCGCCGGCGGTGAGCACGCCGCGTAGCTCGTCGTCGGGCGGCACCGCCGTCGCTGCGCGCGCGTTGAAGCCGAAGACCAACGAGCGTCCGTCGCCGGTGACGTGCACGTGTTGGTCGGCCGACACGCGCGGCAGCCGCCATCCCCATGGCAGCAGCGCACGCCACAGCGCGGCGGTCAGCGCGTCGACCTCGAGGCGATCGACGCCGGCCAGCTCGAGTCCCGGTGGGTGCTGCTCGTGATCGGCAGCGACCGGGCGCGCACCGAGCGCATACAACAGGGCGAGCCCGACGAGTGGTGATGCGACCGGCAGCGGGTGGTACGTGCGCACGTCGAGCAGCTCGAGCCGAACGCGCGAAGGCGTCGCGCCCGCCGACAGCGCCGCGCGACAGGTGAAGCTGGCCTGTCGATCACCGATCTTGATGACGCCGACCAGCTGGGCGCCGTCACCGGCGATGCGAACCCGTAGCTCGTCGATGCCGTAGCGAGCGAGCGGGCGGCTCTCGAGCCAGCGGGCGAGCTGATCCTCGTCGATGCGAAGCGCGGCTTCGCGCACGGAGCAGCGGCGGTTGCGAAACTTGCTGGGCTCGCCCGAGCCCTCGAACGGGAAGCGGAGGTTCGGCACCTCCAGCTCCAGTCGGTCGATCACCACCAGCGACAGCGACAGCGGCGCCTTCAGTCCGAGCAGACCTCGGCCTTCGACGAGGCGCAAGACGAAGTCGGGCGCGGTGGGAGCCGCAGTGGGAGGCGAAGACGCCACGGGGCAATCATCTTACCAGGCGCGGCGCGTTGCGGACTAGGATGGATTCGAACAATGCCGGACTCGATGCGAGACCAAGCCATACAGCCACGCCTCGTGTGGCGACCGTTTGGTGCACCTGCAGATGGGGCTTCGAGCGCGCCGATGTCGACCGAAGGCGCGCGATGTTGTGGCTCAACGACGAAGAGCTCGACCGCTGCGGCTACTGCGAAGTCCGAGGCGGTACTGCTGCGCCGATGACGATGGTGGAAGCACATGGCTTCGTCGCGCACGTGGGCCATGGGCGCGTCGTCGTTCGCCGGTGGCGAGGGCGACTCGAAGTGCTCGACGGGAAGCGTGGTCGCCGTACTCGACGATGGAGCCGGCGAGAACGTCGCCACGATCGCTTTCGCATCACGCCGGGACGCGCTCGTGGTCGCGACGTCTGTCGGGGAAGTTCGGCGGTACGCGCTCTGCCGGCGTGACGGATCAGAACGGCGTACGAGCGTTGCTGCACGGCACGTACGCCGTACCTTTGCCCTGGCCGAGCTGCTGCTGCAGCTGTGCGAGCGCGTTGTCGGCAGCGCCGCCCTTCGGCAGACCCTCGTACGCCATCACTTCCTCGTTCACGTAGATGCGACCCGCGTCGCGGAACTCGACACAGCGTTGCTTGCCGAACGCACCGACAGCGGCAGCCCAGCGCTCGGCGGCGACCTGGTGTTCCAGCTCTTGTCGACGCTTGTCGAAGTCCTTCATGTCCGGTTCTTTCTTTTCCTTCACGCGGACGAGCGCGTAGGCGCCGCCGACGTCGAACGGGCCCGCGGCTTCACCGACGGGGAGCTCGAACGCACGACGGGCAAGATCCTTCGACATGCCGACCTTGGGCACCATCTCGCCCTGGCGAGAGAACAGGCCGGTCTCGCTCACCGACGGGCCGTCATTCGCACTGCTGATCGCACGGGCAAGGTTGGCCTCGGGAGATTTGTCGTGCTCGGGGTTGTCGCTCTTCGGCGGGAACAAGGCCTCGAGCGTTTCGCCCTTCTTGATTTTGTCGAGCGCAGCCTGCACATCGGCCTTTGCCTTGTCCTTGGCGCGCGACTTCACCAGCTCTTGCTCCGCGAGCTCGATGACCGCTTGCTCGTACGCGATGTCCCCCTCACGCAAATCCTCGACGAGCACCAGCTCGAAGCCGCGATCGCTGCGCACCGGTCCGATGACTGCGCCCTTCTTCACGTCGGCCGCGAACACCTTGCCGTCGAGCGCTTCGCCGAAGCCGGTCTGGCCCTTCTTCTTCCAGCCGAGGAGGCCGTGGCGCTTCTTCGCCGCGTCGTTGCTCGAGTGCTGCTGCGCGACCTGCGCGAACGGAGCGCCGCTGTCGAGCTGCTTCTTCGCCGTGTCGACCTGCGCTTGCGCCTTCGTCGCGGCGTCGGCGGGCGCGTCCTTCGCCAGGTCGACGAGCACGTGGCGCAGCTTCAGCTGCTTGTCGATCTTCGTGTAGAGCAGCGGCTTGCGCTCCTCGTACAGCTTCTTGAGGTCGGCGTCGTGCTCTCTCGCGTACGCGGCGACGTCCACGGTCGAGGGCTCGTCGTCGCTCTCGTACTTGCGGTTCGAGAAGCGCACGAACTCGAGGTTCACCTGGCGCCCCGCATCCTCGAAACCTGCCTTCACCTCCGATGGAGAGACGCGAATGCCGAGGCGCATCGTCTCGCGCATCTTGTCGGCGAGGAGCTCGCGGCGCTGGATTTCGATGAAGCGTGCGACCGAGACGCCGAGCTGGTTCTGGCAGATGGTCTTGAAACGCTCGTAGTCGAACAGGCCGTCCTTGAAGACGTAGCTGTCGACGCGGCGCGAGGTTCCAAGCAGCATCATGCGGCCGTCCGCGATCATGTCCTCCACTTCCTTCGACGACACGACGAAGCCGAGGCGCTCGGCCTCCGCTGCGAGCAGCTCACGCTCGATGAGGTGATCCATCACGAACTCTTTGAGTCGCTGTTCCTTCGCCATCTGCGGCGAGCGTTGCGCGCCGCCGATCGAGAGATAGGCGAAGCGGAAGTCCTGCTCGGAGAGCTTGGAGCCTCCCACCTTCGCAGCCGTGTTCGACGAGGCGCTCGAAGCGACCATCCCGCGGCTACCGGGCCCGAAGCTGAGGACGAAGAACGCGATGAGGATTCCGAAGAGCAAGTAAATGAGCGGGCTTCGGGAATTGCGACGCAGTGTCTCGAGCATTGGAACGACCACCCCAAAGAAAGAAGGGCGCGAAACTACCCGGGAAAAGCGAAGGCTGCAACCTGAGAAAGCGCGGCGGGGCGCGGGCGCGGGCGCGCGCTATTCGGAGATCGGCAAGAACAGCTCGTCCTCGTCCTCGTCCTCGTCCTCGTCCTCGTCCTCGTCCTCGTCCTCGTCCTCGTCCTCGTCCTCTGGCTCGAAGCCGGAGAACGATTCACCGGTGGTGCGCATGTGGATGCCGGTCACGTCTTCGATCGCGATGAGCTGATCCTCGGAGACCTGCTCGAACTCGGCCTCGATCTCGATGATCAGCTCTTCTGCCATGTCGGTGGCATCGAACATGTCGCGTAGGTTGAGGCGGCGCTCGCGACGCAGGTCGTTCGCGCGACGCTCGGCGACGGGATCTCGGTGCGCGCGATCGTAGCGGCGTTCTTGCCAGCGACGGTCGCGGGCCAGGCGCTCGCAGAGCGCATCGAGTGAGCGCGGTGCGGGATTGAACCGATCCGCCGACGCGGCGCAGTTGTGGCAGAGGATCGTCCACCGTCCGCCCGCGGCGTTGAGCCGCATGCCCACCTCGTAGTGACGCAGGTGACCTCGACGGCGATTGCCGCAGCCGACGCAGCCGGCGCCGGCGCCGACGGGGCGCGCACGCACCCACGATTCGTAGCAGCGCGAGCAACGACCGCGACGCAGCGTCTCGTTCTTGGGGGGATGCTCACCGCAGCCACCGCAGCGGACGAGCGGAGTCTTGAGAAAGTTGTCGGTCGTCTCCATAGGGCCGCCACAGCAAATCGCGGCCGCGTCTCATGAGCAACTTTTTGCCTTTCGTCGCAGCGCAGCAGAATCGCTAAGCCACTTCCATCACACGCTTTTCCTTGTCGCTGACAAGAGCGTCGTGCTAAGGCCTGCGCGTACGACATTTCACCACCCGCTGCAGGCCGTTGCTTGGCACCGATACCAGCGAGTTTTGGTTTCTTGATTCTCTTTGTGATACGGTCTCTTGCCGGGATTTATCCACAACTGATGCATGGCTATTCACACCCTGTGAATCCCACGCTTTCATTCGTCGAAGGGGAAGTCGCATGCTGTTCGATTGGGTGAACGGTCTGTTCTCGAACGATCTCGCTATCGACCTGGGGACGGCGAGCATCCTGTGCTTCGTCAAGGGCAAGGGCATCGTCTCCAACGAGCCGTCGGTCGTCGCGGTTCAGCGGCAAGCGAACGGTACGAAGAAGGTGTTGGCCGTTGGCCGCGCTGCGAAGGAGATGCTCGGCCGCACGCCAGGCAACATCGTCGCCGTGCGTCCCATGAAGGACGGCGTCATCGCCGACTTCGAGGTCACCGAGGCGATGCTGCGCTACTTCATCAACCAAGCGCACAACCGTCGGACCCTCGTTCGGCCTCGCATTATCATCTGCGTGCCGTCGGGCATCACGGAAGTCGAGAAGCGCGCTGTGCGTGACTCGGCGTATGCCGCTGGTGCGCGTGACGTGTATCTCATCGAAGAGCCGATGGCCGCGGCCATCGGCGCTGGTCTCCCGATCACCGAGCCGTCCGGCAACATGATCGTGGACATCGGAGGCGGCACCACCGAGGTCGCAGTGATCTCGCTTGCAGGCATCGTGATGTCGAAGTCCATCCGCGTCGGTGGCGACAAGATGGACGAAGCCATCATTCAGCACATCAAGCGCAAGTACAACCTCCTCATCGGTGAGCGAACCGCCGAGGAGATCAAAAAGCAGATCGGCTCGGCGCACCCGATGGAAGAAGTCCTCACCATGGAGGTGAAGGGTCGCGATCTCGTCGCGGGCGTGCCGAAGACGCTCACCATCAACTCCGACGAAGTGCGCGACGCGCTGTCGGAGCCGGTGAACGCGATCGTCGAAGGCGTCCGCGTGGTGCTCGAGCGAACGCCGCCCGAGCTCTCCGCCGACATCGTCGACCGCGGCATCGTGCTGTCCGGCGGCGGTGCTCAGCTCCGCAACCTCGACATCCTGCTGCGCGAAGAGACGGGCCTCCCGGTGATGGTGTCCGAGAACCCGCAGCGCGCGGTCGTGCTCGGCACCGGTCGTCTCCTCGACGACATGAAGCTGCTGAAGGAAGTCACTGTCCACGGCTAGCTCGGCACCGCCGTTAGCAGTGGAACGTTCCAGATGCTCTCCCGTCGAGCGAGAGAAGTCGTGCTCGTCGTGTCGCTGCTGGCGCTCCCGATCCTGTTCCTGCGCGCCAACCTCAAGTCACCGACGGACCTGAACCCGCTCGACCGCGTGATCTTGCGCGTGTCCTCACCACTGCAATCGTTGTTCGGCGCGGTTGCGCGCTCGATCGGCGGCGCGTGGGGTCGCTACGTTCATCTCGTCGGTGTGGAAGCGCAGCGAGAGCAGCTCGCCGAGGAAAACGCGAAGCTGCGCACCGAGCTCTCGGTCGCGCAGCGGTTGGTGCAGCGCAACGCGGAGCTGGAAGCCCTTTTGGCCTTGCGCGCCAAAGTGAAGGTGCAGTCGCTGGCGGCGCGCGTCGTGGCCTCGGAGAGCTCGCCGTTCTTCCGCGTCCTGCGCGTTCGGCTCGACCGGGGCGAGGACGAAGTGAGGCCGGGCATGCCCGTGATCGCCTCCGAGGGCGCGGTCGGCCGCATTCAACGTGTTGCGGGTGGATACAGCGACGTGTTGTTGGCGGTCGATCCGAAGTGTGCCATCGACGTGGTCGTCCCTCGCACCGGCGCCCGGGGCATTCTGCGGGGCGTCGTTGCCGACAACAAGTACCGCGGGCGCATGGAATACCTGCTGAAGAAGGACGAGGTCGAGGTCGGCGACGTGGTCGTGACCTCGGGTGTCGGCGGGCCGTTCCCGCGGGACATTCCCCTCGGCAAGATCACCAGCGTGTCGCGAGGCGAGGTGGGCCTCTATCAAGACGCCGAGGTCGAGCCTGCGGTGGACTTCGGCCGCATCGCCAACGTGCTGGTGCTGCTCGCCATGCCTCCGGACAGCGCGCCAGACAAGTCGCCAGACAGGTCGCCAGAGCGGTCGAACGACAAGCCAGCCGATCGCAATGCCGGCAGGCGCCGCTGACACCTCGATGAATAGCGCGCGTACGTTCCTCTTCTACGCCATCGCCTATCTCGCGCTTCTCGGGGAGAACGCCGGTGCATTCATGTTGCGTGGATTGCGCGGCTTCATCGCCGCGCCGGAGCTCGGACTCTTCGTCATCGTGTACCTCGGCGTGTGTGGTCGCGGTGGGGCCATCTGGCTCACGGCTTCGGCGCTGGCCGTTGGTTACTTCCGCGACCTGCTGATCGGCTCGCCACGCGGTATGGAGGCGCTCGCCTTCGCGCTCGTCGCGCTGATGGCGCGCGCGCTGCACGGCCGCGTGTTTCTGGATCGCTTCGGTCAGCTCGCCGTCGTGTGTGCCTGTTTCGCTGGCCTGCACGCGATGCTCCTCGTCGTGCTCGGCGATGGCGCGACATTGCCGTCGCTGCGCCTGTTGCCGCCGGTGCTCGTGAGCGCGTTCTTGGTCGGTCCCATCGCGCTGCGTCTCCTGCGGCGGGTCGATCAACGGGTGGCGCCCGAGGTCCGCACGCTCTCGATGAGTGGCGATCTCGATGGAGCCTGGCGGTGAACGGCACCCAAGCGCGCGACGCGCGGCGGGCACGGCCACAGCGGCAGTACTTCTGGGCGCAGGTCGGGGTGGCCGTGGTGTTCGTCGCGCTCACCGCGCGGCTGTGGCACCTCCAGGTCATGTCTGGCGACCACTACTTCCGGCGGTCCAACGACAACTTCGTGAAGGAAGTCGATCTGCCGTCTTCGCGAGGCGTGATCCTCGACCGCAACGGCAAGGTCCTCGCGGACAACCGCGCTGCGTACGACGTGTTCGTCATGCCGCGGTTCGTCACCGACGCCGGCATCGCCAAGCTCGGTCGCTTCCTCCGGCTCGACGATGCCACGCTCACGCAGCTGCGTGCGAAGGCCGCCGTACCGCGCGGCGCGGATCGCTACCGGCAAATCCTCGCCGTGCGCGACATCTCGCGCGACGAGCTCGCGTTGCTCGAGGGCGAGCTCGGTGAGCTCCCTGGCATCCAGATCGAGACGCGCACGGAGCGCGTGTATCCCAACCGCGTCGTCGGCTCTCATGCGATCGGGTATCTCAACGAGGTCAGTGCCGACGAGCTCGCGCAGCGACGGGGCGATGGGTATCGCGCCGGCGATCTCGTGGGCCGCGCGGGCCTGGAGCGCCAGTGGGAATCGTTCTTGCGCGGCAAGGATGGTCACGAGCGCCTGATCGTCGATGCGCGCGGTCGCAAGAAGACGGCCGAAGAAGTGCCCGACCTCACGGCGATGCTGGGTCCCGAGGCGCGTCGTCCACCCGAGCCCGGCCGCAACCTCGTCTCCACGCTCGATCTCGATCTGATGACCATCGTCGACAAGGCGCTACACAAGCACCGTGCAGCCGCGGCCGTCGTCGTCGACGTGAACACCGGGTACCTGCTCGCGCTCGGCAGCCAACCCGGGGTCGACCCGAACAAGATGACGCGTGGCCTCACTCACGAGGAAGCAGATCAGCTCACCAACGATCCGTTCCGACCGCTCAGCGACAAGACGATGCGCGAGACCTACTTCCCGGGCTCCACGTTCAAGATCGTCCCGATGCTGGCGGCGCTCGAGCACGGCCAGGACCCGTACGAGCGCATGACGTGCCACGGCGCTCTCTTCTACGGTCGGCGCAGCTTCCACTGCGTGGAGACGCACGGCACCATCAACCTCATCCAGGCACTGTCGCAATCGTGCAACGTGTACTTCTACGTGGTCGGGGATCGAGTGGGCATCGATCACATGGCCGAGGTGGCCACCGAGCTCGGCTTCGGCACCGGCACTGGCCTCGGGCTCAACGGTGAGGCCGCCGGCCTCGTGCCCACCATCGAGGACTACAAGAAAGAAGGTGCCTTCCAGAAGGGCATGATCCTCAACACCGCCATCGGGCAGGGCTCGGTTAAGCTGACGATCCTGCAGGTGGCGATGGCGTACGCCGCGATCGCCAATGGCGGCAAGCTGTGGACGCCGCAGATCGTCTCGCGCATCGAGATGCAGGACGGCCGCAGCGTGCAGACGTTCGCACCGCGGCTGCGTCGCCAGCTCTCGTTTTCGTCGGAACACCTCGTGATGATCCGCAAGGCGTTGTACGACGCGGTCTACGATCTCAAGGGCACGGCCTACGCAGCGCGTGTTCCTGGCCTCGAGGTGGCGGGCAAGACCGGCACGGCGCAGGTGAAGAACGCGCGCCGCCAAGCGCAAGAAGGCGACGCCGACGCCGACCACGCATGGTTCGCCAGCTTCGCGCCGTACGATCATCCGCAGATCGCCGTCGTGGTGCTCGTCGAGCACGGTGGGTTCGGCGCGAAGGCCGCCGCACCAGCGGCGATGGACATCTACAAGGGCTACTTCGAAAAGGTGGCGCACAAGTGAGTCGAGTCTAATGGCGTCGGCACAGGCACGGGTTCGCGCGGCGCTGTCGCGGATGCGCTCGCAGTTCGATTGGCCGTTGTTCGCCACCATCGTGGTCCTCGTGGCGATGGGGCTCGTAAATCTGTGGTCGGCCACGCGGGTGGCGCCGAAGGGCCTCTACTCGCAACAGCTCGCATGGCTGGCTGCGGGCACGGTGATCTTCATCGCCGTCGCTCTGTCGGACTCGCGCCTCTACGACCGGATGGCCTACGTGCTCTACGCCGTGGTCATCGTCGTCCTCGTGTCGGTCCTGGTGGGCGGCAAGGTGGTGAATGGCTCTCGTCGCTGGATCGGTATCGGCCCCCTCGGCGGCCAACCCTCCGAGCTGGCGAAGGTCGCGCTCATCCTCGCGTTCGCGAAGCTCTTCGCCACCGACGTGGTCGATCTGCGACTGCGGCCGTGGCGTTACATCGGCATCGCCCTCGGCCTGTTCGCGTTGCCCGGTCTCCTCATCGCGAAGCAGCCCGATCTCGGGACCGCGCTCATCTTGTTCCTCATCGCGATGACCGTGGTGATGGTGGTGCCGCTGCAGCTGCACGTGAAGCTCATCACCATGGGGATCGAGGTGGCCCTCGGCATCTTGGTCTACTTCTTCAAGCTGCACGGCTATCAGAAGCGACGCCTGCTCACCTTCCTCGATCCCACGCTCGATCCGTCGGGCGCGGGCTGGCACGCGCGCCAAGCGTTGGTGGCCGTGGGATCAGGTCGCTGGATAGGAAAGGGCTGGACCCACGGCACCCAGAACCAGCTGCAGTTCCTGCCCGAGCACTGGACCGATTTTCCCTTCGCGGTCTTCGCCGAAGAGTGGGGCCTGGTCGGCGGCTTCGTGCTGCTGCTTTGTTATTTGTTCTTGATCCTGTGGTCGCTCGGCGTCTCCGCGACCGCGCGCGACCGCTTCGGCCAGATGCTCGCCTTCAGCGTCGCCTGCCTGCTGTTCTGGGAGACGGTGATCAACATCGGAATGGTGACCGGGGTGTTGCCGGTAGTTGGT
>JAYUBF010000092.1:0-6949 GCA_043741435.1 Myxococcales bacterium | reverse complement strand
GCAGCAACAGCGACGGCAGCTCCTGTCTTAGATCACCTATTCCACCAACCTGCAACTTTTTTACTCAACGATGGCCCCCGTCTCCGTTAGTCACCCCTAACAGGAGCCCCGATCATGGATGTCTCGCTGGTCCTCACGCACGCTTGCAACCTCGACTGCACGTATTGCTTCGCAGGGGAAAAGAGCGATCGCCGCATGAGCGACGAGGTGATGAGCAAGGCTTTGTCGCTGGCGTTCTTCGACGACGCGCCGAGCGTGCGCATCTCGCTGTTCGGTGGAGAGCCGACGCTCGAGTGGGATCGCGTGCAGCAGGTCGCGCACGAAGCGCACGAGCTCGCCGCGCAGCACGGCAAGACGCTGCAGCTCACGATGACCACCAACGGGACGCGCATCGATCGTCAGCGAGCTGCCTTCCTGCGCGACGCGGGCTTCTATCTCGGCATCAGCATCGACGGCACCGCCGCGGCACACGATGCCACCCGGCGAAAGCGGGGCGGACAAAGCTCGTTCTCGCAGGTGCTCGCCGGCCTCACCGCGTGCCTCTACGAGGGCGTGTCGCTAGAGACGATCTCGGTGGTCGATCCCGAGAATGCGGCGTACCTCGGTGAGAGCGTTCGCTACCTCGTCGGTCTCGGCGTCGAGCGCCTCGCGCTCAATCCACGCTACTCGGGCACGTGGTCGGAGCTGGCCCTGGCCGCCTGGGAGCGAGGCTACGAAGCCGCAGCCGAGGTGTTCGTCGAGCGCGCGCGGCTCGGTCGGCCCGTTCGCATCAACGTGCTCTCGGACAAGATGAACGCACACGTGAAGGGCGGCCTCGGCGAGGGAGACGCGTGCCACGCGGGTCGCGGATCGATCGCCGTCGCACCGTCGGGAAACATCTATCCCTGCTCGCGCATGGTGGGAGCGGATCGGCACGGCAAGGCCGAAGGTCTGGTGCTCGGTCACACGAGCACGGGCCTCGATCTCGGTCGCGTGGCGGTCTTCACCGCACTGCACTCGCCCGTAGCCAAGGCGGGGGAGGCGCACGAGGCGTGCAGCCCGTGCGGCGTGAAGACGCGCTGCATGGGCTCCTGTGCGTGTGCGAATCGAGAAGAGACCGGCGAGGTCGGTGTGCTGGGTGGCCTCATGTGCTGGCACGAGCAGATGGCGGCGCGCGTCGCCGACCGCGCCGCCGCCATGTTGTATCGCCAGCGCAATCGAACGCTGTTGCGCGTGTTGTACGCGCTGCCCGTCGCGGAGGTGAACGCGTGACCTGGAAGATCCCGAGACCAATCGTTCCCGCCCCGCCGCGTGCGCCGGGCTATCCGCGCGCGACCACCGTGTGGCGTGCCTTCGCCGCGGGCGTGCTCACCGTCGCTGCCTTCCCGACAACGAGCGGTGCCGATTGCGCGCTGCCCGAGCACGGCGGTGCCGACAAGACAGCGCAACCGGTCGGCAAGAAGAACCCCGCGCAGATCAAGAGCGCGACCGATGCGCCGCATCCGCCCATGCCGGGTCGCATGACGGCGGTGAAGCCGGTGGCGCTCGGTGGCGTGGAGGCGCCGACGCCGCACGTGCTCGAAGGCAAGATCCGCGCGCCCGAGCCTGCGCCGCCACGCGACAACAAGAAGCCGGCTCCCACGAAGACTCCAAAGAAGAAACCCAAGCCCGAGCTCGAAGGGGAACAAGCCTCCGTGACCGAAGCGGTGATCCACCTCCATCCGCACGGCCCGGACGAGCCATGCCACGTGCACGATCCGGCGCTCGGCCGTCTGGTGATTCGCTTCGGCTGAGCCATGCTGGAACTTGCCTCCACCTTCGTTGCGCAGCTCGGGCTCGCGGGGTCGTTCGCGATCGGTGCGCCCGCCGTGGTGTCGGGCCTCTTCCTCCGACGACACGCGCGCCGCACGGTGCAGCGCCTGCGCGAGGTGCGCGAACGTCTGCGACCCATCGCATCGCTCACCACATCGGGGCCCGCCACGGTGATGGGGTGCGTGCTGTCGGTCGAGAATCAATGCGCGCTCGTGCGCGACCAGCAAGGCGGCCTGGCGCTCGTTGCACTGCGAGCGCGGGTCCGAGTCGGTGACCAGCTCCTCGTCGACGGTGTCGCGAGTCAGCTGCGGACGCAGCACGTGACCTATCGCGAAGACCGGCGGATCTGGGTCATCGATGCTTCGGGCGATGGTGCGCTGGCGTGTGCGCCGGTGCCTCGCAGCGACCTGGCCCTGCGGGCAACGCTGGCCGTGGCGGGCGGCGCCTTGTTCGCGAGCGGGCTCGCGGTGATCGCCGGCGGCCTCGCGACCTGGCTCGCGTAGCTGCGCTACTGCGGGCGAAGCAGCCGTCGATAGGCGCCGAGGTGCCGCAGGGCGCGCGTGTTCTCACCGTCGCGCTCGTAGAGCCGCGCGAGGTTGTAGTGGGCATCCGCGCAGCTCGGGTCGGACTTGAGCGCGCGCCGATAGCAACGCATCGCTTGGCGCGGATCGTCGAGATCTTCCAGCGCGACTCCGAGGTTGAACGCAGCGACGGCGTCGTCGGGGCGGACCTTCAACGCACGGCGATACAGGCGATGCGCCTCGCCGAGCGCGCCGCGCTCGTGGTGCATGCGCCCGAGGTTGAGGAGCGCGTCGGCGTGCTTCGGCTCGAGGGCCACGGCTCGCTCGTACGCTTGCAGCGCTGCCGTTGGATCGGCGAGCTCGATCTCGCAGGCCCACGTGAACCAGGCCTGCGCGTCCCGCTCGGGCGCCGGCTGGGGTTGCGCGCGAGCGATCGGCGACACCGCTTCACCGAGCGTGGCGGTGTCGAAGTCGAAGCGCACCTGCCCCGACTCCGGCTCGAACACCGACGACCCGTCGCGCACCACGATGGTGTGATCGAGCACCGAGATGCGCAGCGCCGACAATGGACGCCCGACCGGTAGGCGATCGCGCAAGCGGCTCAGCGCGCGCCGGACGCGCACCGGCGGGATGGCCTCGTCGACGAGGCCCTTCGCCGCACGCAGCAGGATCAGGTCCTGGAACGAGAAGCTGAGCGAGCCCCGCGGCCCGCGGCTCGGCGCCACGTAGCCTGCACGAACGAGCGCGCGCACCTGGGTGATCGGGAGATCGACGAGGGTTGCCACCTGCTGCGCGCTGTATCCGGCCTGCGTCAAAGGATCGCGATAGTGCAGGATCTCGCGTCGGTGATCAAAAACCGAAGCGAAGAATCAGCTCAGCCGCTCGATTGCGAGGAGCGTGATGTCGTCGAAGCGGGACGGTGAGCGTTCCTCCACGGCTTCCAGGATGCGCGCGTTGATGTCGTGGATGTCGGGCGGCATGCGGCGCACGAGCTCTTCCAGCGCGCGCAGCCCGAGCGGATCGGCGTCGGTGTGCAGCGCGTCGAGGATGCCATCCGTCATGAGCAACAGGATGTCGCCCTTCTCGAAGGGCAGCAGCTCGTCGCTGTACGCCACGCCGCCGACCATCGCGAGCGGTGGGCCCGACGGATTGCCGAAGCTGCGGACTTGGCCGGACGCCTTCCGGATGAGCGGCAACACGTGACCAGCGTTCGCCACCGTCACGGTGCCGCGTTTGCGATCGATGCGAGCGCACGCGCAGGTGACGAATGTGTCGTCGCAGATCTGACCGGCCAGCGCACCGTCGAGCGCGTTGAGCACGAAGCTGGGGTGGCGTTCCGTCGACGAGATGCGACGCAGCTCGGTCATGCACCGCGCCATGAGCAGCGCACCCGAGACCCCCTTGCCCGAAACGTCGCCGATGGTGGCGAGCAGGCTGCCGTCGCCGGCGGGGATCACGTCGTAAAAGTCGCCACCGACGTGGAAGGCTGGCTTGTACGTCGCGGCGATGCGGAAGCCCTGGAGGCGTTCCGGGATCGACGGCAGGAAGCTACGCTGCACCCGACGAGCAACTTCGAAGTCGCGCTCCAGCTCCTGGCTCGCACACAGGCGACCGGTGGCACGCAGGTGTTGGATGGCCATCGAGCTCTGGGCGGCGATGCCCGCGAGCGTGTCGAGGTCGCTCTGGATCAGCTCGGCGCCCGGCGCACCTTCGATCTCGAGCAGCCCGAGCAGCGACGTGCCCTCGAGGAGCGGCGCGGTGAGTATGACGCCACGACCCGAGCCATTCGCGGGGAGCCGCATCGGCGACAGAAACAGATCGCGCTGGGCTGGCGAGAGCGCGTCGAGGCCGGAGCAGGCGACCTCGGTGACGCCGTCATCGGTGAGCGCATAGCCGAGCGTGCTCGCATCTCCGTCGGAGAGGAACATGCGTACCTGGCTCGGTCGCTCGAAGTATTGCGCGAGCGCACCCACGACCTCGCGCAGGAGCTCCGCCTCGTTGCGCAGCGAAGGCAGCTGACCCGAGATCTTGGAGAGCGCGCGCAGGCGGCGCAGCACCGCGGTATCCGCGGCCTGGCGCGGATCGTTTGCACGCACGCGGCGGGCGCTAGGCTTCCGAGCAACGACCGTCTCTCGCGTGATGGGGCTGAGCTGCGTCATGGTGTGTACAGCACCCACCCCTAGCTCGATCCATGCCATCCGATGTCGTCGAACCGACACATTCGACGCGTCGTGTCGTTTTGTGCAAACAGCGGAACGGCAAAGCAAATTAGCCAACGCTTCTCGTACGATCGGAAGGATCTTTCGATCCGAAGCCGGTAGCTCGCCTTACAGTCCTGTCCAGCCAAATTCACACTTCGGGTCGAATCAGGTGGCTACTGTTTCCACCTCTCCCTCCGAAATTCGGCGACTTTCGTCTCCGTCGAGATCGCTACAATCGGGTTCTTCCCATGCGGATCGAAGTCAACGCGGACCATCCAGAGCCACGCAAGATCCGACGCGCGGTGGATGCCCTGCGTGCGGGCGAGGTGATCGGCTATCCGACCGATACGGTCTACGCCCTCGGCTGTGACCCACTCGATCGCAAGGCGATCGATCGCTTGTACGCCATCAAGAACACGGATCGCACCCATCCGCTCGCGCTCATCTGCGCCGACATCTCGCAGGTCGCCGAGTACGCCCAGCTCGACAACGCGTGTTTTCGCTTGCTGCGGCGCACGTTGCCCGGGCCGTACTGCTACATCCTCGAGACCACGCGCGAGACGCCGCGCGGGCTGCACCTCAAGAACCGTACCGTCGGTGTACGCGTGCCGGCTTCAGCAATCGCGATCGCGATCGTGCGCGAGCTCGGGCATCCGCTCATCTCCACCACCGCGGCACGCGCCGGCGAAGATCCGCCCTTCGATGCGGTCGAGCTGGCCGATCGATTTCCGTCGCTGGAGATCATCCTCGATGCGGGCCCCGGAGGGACCGTGCCGTCGACGATCGTGGATTTATCGAAGGGAGCGATCGACGTCCTGCGCGAAGGCGCAGGATCCGTCGACGCGCTCTTTGCGTAGCGCCCTGTACGTCGCCAGCTACTTCTTGGCGGGCGCAGGCGGCGGCGGTGCGTGACCGGGCGGCATGCCGCCCATTTGGCCACCCGTCGCACCAATCGGCGTTCCATTGTTCGGCGCCGCGGCAGGCGGGTCGATGGAAATGAGCTCGACCTCGAACGTGAGGACGGCGCTCGGCGGGATCTTCGGCGGCGAGCCGCGATCGCCGTACGCGATGGCAGACGGGCACGTGAGCTTGGCCTTAGCGCCGACCTTCATCTTCTGCACGCCCTCGGTCCAGCACTTGATCACACCGTTGAGAGCGAACGTGGCCGGCTCCTTGCGCTCGTAGGAGCTGTCGAAGACAGTGCCGTCGCGCAGTGTGCCCTTGTACTGCACGGTGACCCGATCGGTCTCCTTCGGGCTCTCGCCCGAGCCCTCTTTCATCGAGACGTAGACGAGACCCGACGCCGTCTTCTCGGCGCCCTTCTCTTTCTCCGCGGCCTCGAGGAACGTGACGCCCGCCTTCTTCTCGACCTCGGTCTTCGCGTTCACCCGCCCGTTGGCCATCTGCTGGACCTTCGGACCGTAGGCTTGACCGTCGACGAGCGGCTTCTTGTCGAGCACCGCATCACGCATGCCGGCCATCACGTAGTCGAGCTCTTCTGCGGTGAGGTTGAACGGACCTACCTGACGGCCGGCCCACAGGCCGAGCGCGTACAGCGTCTTCTGGTCTTCAGTCTTCGGTTCGACGGCAGCGCCACCAGCACCACCGGACTTGCAGCCGACCGCGCCGATGCTCAACACAACAGCGACGAAAAAGAGAGAGTACAAGCCAACGACGCGACGCATGGAGCCTCCAGGAAGGGAAGAGGCCGCTCCTATACCACGCGCGCGCCGCTGGCAATCGCCTACTCGATACCTACACCGAGCAGAAATTGCGCTGGCGGGCCACCTTGGCGAGCATGATCGCGGGCGATCCAGAATGGGCTTCGACGTCAGCTTCTGGGGCATCGGCAGGCATGGGCGTCCGGTCTGCTTGAGGATGCTTGCGCTCTCGCAGGGCAGGCTCTGGGCTGCGTTCGGGCGTTGCTACGAGGACGCGCGTTCCGCTCTCGACGATGAGGCACGAGGCGGCTGGGATTTTTCCCTCGGCGCGCTTGTGTGGGACGACGGCACGGGCCGCGTCACCGATTTCGCGTTGCGCGACCTGACGCCGGAGGAAGTGGCCGCGCTTGCTGCCACGAGCCATCACCGGGACTGTTCGTCTCGGACGGAGATGGCACGGGCGCACCGCCGCGATTCGTGGAGCTACAACCTCCGACGGACGCCGAGGTCGAACAACTGCTGGGCAAGATCATCGCCAAGGTGGAGCGACATCTGCGCAAGCGCGGCCGTCTCGACGAGGAAGAGGCGAGCCGGGAGAGCAACCTCGAGCTCTTCGCGAGCCAGCCTGTGTGCATGCCGAGCCCGCCCAGAAAGCTCCGCCAAGCGGACGAAGCGACGAATCCCGGACAGGACGAACTCACGAGAACCGTACGGGACCGCCCAAGGGAACCGTGCTCAGCGACGGGTAGATAGCGCCCGGGGCGCAACACGCGGG
>JAYUBF010000091.1:0-7032 GCA_043741435.1 Myxococcales bacterium | reverse complement strand
TCGCCCTCAGAATCCAGGTCGTCCGTGCCACACTCGATCCCCGCGAAGCCTACAACCAGATCCCGGAGAGAGACCCCCGTCTCCGTTAGGCACCCGTGTGGCGCAAGGCGATGGCGACGATCCCGGCGAAGGAGTACGAGGGTCTGCGCGAAGACCGCGAGAACGGCAAGAGCTTCGTCGACGGCGCGATGGCGCCGATCATCAACCACCCGAACACCTACCTCGCGTCCGTGGCTCTCACGATCTGCGTGGGGATCGGTCGGGACAAGGACAAGAACGAACAGCCTGACGTCCTCGTGCGCGAGCTCGGCTCGGCGATGATGCGCTGGCCCGGTTTTCGCGGGCCGCGGAGCGCGGCGCAGACCGCGGTGATGGCGGCTGGCATTCAGCTCGACGACCGCGATTCCAAGCTCGAGTACCCGGACGTGGATCGCTCCTTCGGCGCCACCGGCGGTTCGCACAGCGGTGGCGGCGTCGGCGTGGTCGCGTCCGTGAAGCCTGGTGGGAAGACCGCTACCGTGGCCTTCAGGAAGGAGACGATCAACGAGACGCGTTGCACCCAGAGCAAGATGACCAACCGCATCTCGCAGATCATGAGCAATGGAACCATCGTCTACTATCACAACTGCCTCAAGTACGGGGTCGTCACCGTCGACAAGACCAGCAACGATCAGATCGTCAGCACGACGTATGCCGAGGGCGTGAAGCCCGGCGTCCAGATGACGAACGTCGAGGACGTCGTCGTGGCGACCTGGGCCAAGCCAGGCGCCGCCATCCCGACGACGGTCTTCGGGGTGACACTGAAGTAGACGCTCCACGCGTTCGCCTACTTCGTCTGGCGGGTCACGGATGTAGCGATGGCATCCTCGAGCGTCTGCTCGACCGGGCCCGTCCACGTCGTGGAGCGAACGAGGTAGAGAGCGCAGCGCGGATCGTGCGGCACGGCGCTCGAGCACAGGAGCGCGCGTTCCTTCGCGTCGAGCATGAAGCTCGGCAGGTCGCCGATCCCGAAGCCCGCCAGCACCAGCGCCTTCACGGTGGCCACGGTAGACGCGCTCGCGTAGGACAGGTGATCGGGCGGCTCCACCGACGAAGAGCCGACGCCTGGATCGATCTCGACGACGGGAAACTGCTTGAGCTCCACATCGGTCTTGCAGTTTCGCAAGCCGAGAAAGCGATCCTTCCGTCCGAAGAATTGCAGCCGATACGGACCGACCCGTCGGTGCGCCACGCCGGGTGGCGGCCCGGAGTGCGCGATGATCGCCAGATCGAGGTGCCCGCTGCGGATTCGTTCGAGCAGCGTCGGTGTGCGAGCCGCCGCGAGCCTGATCACGAGCTCCGGGAAGCGCTTGCGTATAGGTGCCACCAGGTTCGGCACGATGGACATCGCCACGCTGTCGATCGTCCCGATGCGCACATCGTAGTACGCGCGGTCGGCCGCGCGGTGCACCTCGAGGGCCGCGCGATTCGTGACGTCGAGCAGCGCCCGCGCCCTCGGCACCAGCGCGCGACCGGCGGCGCTGAGCACGAGACCCCGACCCGCCCGGGTGAACAAGCTCACGCCGAGGTCCTGCTCGAGCAGCTTGAGGCTGCGGCTGATCGCGGGCTGCGTGAGGTGCGCAGCCTTGGTCGCGGCCGACAACGTACCCGCGTCGACGACCTGCAGGAACAGCTTCACACGCTGAAGATCCATGCCGCTGATCTATGCACAGCGCGCATCGGTAGTCATGAGTTAATGCGATTGGACGTCATGGATGGTGACGCCTAGCGTGTCGCTACAGGAGTCACCCATGCGCCTTTCCCTTTGCACGACCTCATTCGCTTGCGTCCTCGCCTCCGCCGGCTGCGGTGGTGAGGGCCTGGTCGCCATCTCTCCCACGACGAACCCGGACATGCTGTCCACGACCACGAGCGCGCTGTGCGGCTCGTCTCCGCACACGATCGCAATGGTACCCGGCAGCCCCAACCAGCTGCTACTCGCCGGCACGTCGCTTTACTGGACGACCTGGGATGGCCCGGGTGTCGCGAGCTCGTGGCGGAGCACGACCGACAGAGATGGCGCGGAGCGGTTCGCGCGCGCCGACAATCTCATCGGCGTCGACGGCGAGAATGTCATCTGGAGCTCGGTGCAGGCCGGTCGCCTCAATGCTGCGAACCTCGCGACCGGCACGACCACCGACCTCGGGCAGTCGCTCAGCGACTACTGGGGCAGCTACGGGTCGCTGCGGCCGATCGTCGCGCACGGACAGATCGCGTGGAGCGCCGGGAAGATCGGCGGTGGCGCGTTCTACTCGATGCCCGTCGGCGGTGGCGCCCCGACCCAGCACCATCTCGCCAACCGCTGGGTCGTGCCGTTCGACTGGGCCGGGTTGTCGGACGGGATGCTATGGACGAGCACCGAGGGGGTGTGGAAGAGCAACGCCGCCGGCGAGGAGACGCTCGTCGGTCAACCGGCCACGGCGATCCTCCGCGTCGCTGATGCGGTCGCCTACGTGGACGGTCCGAGCGGCGTGGTCGCGATCCCCCTCGGGGCCGGCCACACGACTCGCATCGTCGCCGCACCGTTCGACGCGCCGTGGGAGCGAAGCCTCTGCAAGGGCGAGCTCGGCAAGAACGGCATCTCGCAGGTGGTGGTCAGCGCGGACGAGTCGGTCTACGCGACGACGTGGCAAGACTGCATGGACGGCTCGTTCAGCCACGCGGTGTGGAGTGTCGGCGCTGCGCCACGGAAGCTCACCGAGTACAGCGACGGGTTTGCGACAGCGGCATTGGCGGCAAACGACCAGTGCGTCTACTGGCTCGCCACGGACACGAGCAACGGAATCGTATCGCTCTCGAGCCTTGCCTCTCCGACGGCGAAGAAGTAGAGAGCGAGGCGGAGGTTCGACGATGCGCGCATTCATGTTGGTGGTGCTCTTGTGGGCCGGGTGTGCGGAGAACGCAACGGGCACGGCTGTCGACATGGAGCTGGTCGGCCTCGGTGGCGCGACGGCCGGATTGAGCGGCGACACCTTCGTCCACCACGAGCTCGGCGCTGCGGTCGATCTCTGGTCGCTCGCGTATCGCGGCGGCAAGGCGTGGGCGGTCGGTGCCGGTGGCGCGATCTTCCACTCGATCGACGCCGGCGAGCACTGGGCCGCGCAAACGTCGGGTACCGATGCGCAACTCCAGCGCGTCGCATTCGCCGACGACAACAACGGCATCGCGATCGGAGAGCTCGGCGCGATCCTGTCCACGCACGACGGTGGCGCGAGCTGGGTGCAGATGCCGGCCTCGGGCAAGGAGCTTCCGAGCGCGGCCGTCGCCAACGGTACGAGCTGGTGGGTGGGCAGCGCGAACGGCGGCTTGTTTCGCTCGAGCGACGGAGCGCAGACGTTCGTGAAGCAGACGGTGCCGGACGGCGTCTTCCGCGCGATCCGCTTCGACAGTGATGGCAAGATCGGCGTGGCCGTCGGAGATGCGGGTGTCGTGATCCGCACGCAGGACGGCGGTGCGACGTGGATGCTGCAAGGTAAGGCGCCGGGCGATCTCGTCGCGGTCGACCTCGTGCCCGGGCAGGCCACGGCCGTCGGCAAGCACGGACTCGTGTGGCAGTCGACCGAGGCCGGCGTGACCTGGGGAGCCGTCCCCGTCCCGACGACGAGCGACCTCTACGATGTCGCGTTCAGCGGCACGGGGGCGCTCTGGATCGTGGGCCAGAACGGCGTCGTGTTGCGCTCGACGGCAAGCGGGGTATTCACTGAAGTCGCAAACCCCAGCGCAACGACGTTCACGGCCGTCGCCCGCACTGCGCTGTAGCCCTCGCCCCGGGACGCACTGGGAGTGCGCTACGAGCGCATCTGCAGGAGTCGCTTCTCGAGGAACCTTCGCTCCGCCTGGTTGCTCGTGCGCTGCCAGGCCGCCTCGTAGGCGCTCTGTGCTTCCAGGCGACGTGACAGGCGGCGCAGCAGATCGGCGCGAGCCGCGTGCCACAGGTAGTACTCGTCGAGCGCCTCCGACAGCGCATCGATCTGCGCCAGCCCGGCCTCGAGGTCGCCGCTCATGGCGATCGCGACGGCACAGTTGAGCGCGATGACCGGCGAAGGGTGGCTGCGGAGCAAGACCTCGTAGAGCGCGACGATCTGCCACCAGTCGGTGTCGCTCGCCGTGGGGGCATTGGCATGCACCGCTGCGATCGCGGCCTGGATCGCGTAGGGCCCAGGTTGCCCGCGTGCGCCGCGCAGTGCCTCGGTCATGAGCGCGGTCCCGTCGGCGATCTGGCTTCGGTCCCAGCAGCTTCGATCCTGGTCCTCGAGCAGCACCAGATCGTCATGCGCGTCCGTGCGCGTGGCGCGCCGTGCGTCGTGGAGCAGCATCAGGGCGTGCAACCCGTCGAGCTCGGACCAGCGAGCGGGAAGCAGTCCGCGCAGCAGCTCGGCGAGTCGGATCGCTTCGGCGCACAAGTCTCGGCGGACCAGCTGTTCGCCTTGTGCCGCGGCGTAGCCTTCGTTGAAGACGAGGTAGAGCACGGCCATCACGGCGTCGAGCCGCTCGGCGAGGTCTTCCGCTTCGGGAACGCGATAGGGGATCTTCGCTTCGCGAATCTTCACCTTGGCGCGCACCAGCCGTTGCGCCATCGTCGTCGCCGGGACCAGGAACGCGCGTGCGATCTCCTCGGTCTGCAGCCCGCCGAGGGACCGCAACGTCAGCGCAACCTTGGCCTCTGTCGAGAGCGCCGGGTGGCAACACGTGAAGATCAACCGCAAGCGCTCGTCGGGCACGGCTTCTCCGTCGTCGGTCGTGGGCAGCGCGTGATCCGGCCGCTCGGACAGTGCCAGAGCCTCCACCTTCTCGATTCCGCGCGAACGGCGTCGCAAACGGTCGATCGCCTTGTATCGGGCAACCGAGATAATGAAAGCCCTCGGGTTGGCCGGCACGCCGCGCTCGCGCCACGCTTCGACAGCGAACGCGAACGCCTCCTGGACCGCGTCCTCGGCCACGTCGAAATCCCCGACGAGGCCGATGACCGTGGCGAGGATGCGCCCCCACTCGCTGCGATAGAGGCGATCGACCGTTTCTTCGACTTCGTTCACCCGGGCCCCGTCACATCGGTCGGACCGGCCTCACTTCGATGGAGCCCATCTTGGCCGAGGGGATCTTCGCCGCGATCGCCATGGCCTCGTCGAGATCCTTGGCTTCGACGAGGTAGTAGCCGGCCAGTTGCTCCTTCGTCTCTGCGAAAGGCCCATCGGTCGTGAGGCGCTTGCCCTCGCGGATGCGGACGGTCGTGGCCGTCTGCGTCGGTTGCAGGGCGTCTCCTGCCTTGAAGTTCCCGCTCTTGATGATGTCCTGCGTGAAGCCCTTGTAGGCCTCCATCATCTTGCCTGCCTCACCTTGGCTCATCTTCGCCCAGGTCTTTTCCTCGTCGTAGATCAACAGCATGTATTGCATCGGGTGATCCTCCTTGCCGAGTAGTCGAACGAGCCAGCGCCAGATCGACAACGTCTGCAAATAAATCGACCTGCTCCAAGACCCCAAGACCCTACCGCGCCGGGCGGCTTCTCGAAACTCGGGCCTCGAAGAGGGCATCCCATCGTCATGAATGGTGCTGGAAGGTTGTTTTCTCTGCTGCTGCTCCTCGCCCCGTGCGTGGCGGCAGCTGAAGGCGTGGATCCGAAGGTCGTGGGAAGCTATGCGTACGCCGGCGGTTCGGAGGAGAAGGCCAACCTGAGCGCGGCGATCGAGAAGGTGGTGTCGCAGATGAGCGCGATCACCCGCGGAATCGCGCGTTCGAGGCTCGAGAAGGGCAACGCGCCGACGGCGGAAGTGGTGATCTCCACCCAGGGTCACAACATTACGATCGCGCGTTCCGGCAAGCCCCCCGTCACGGCGCCAATCGATGGAAGCAAGGTCCAGCAGAACACCACGGCTGGCGTCCAGGACGTGAGCTGCACGCTCATCGGCGGCGGCCTCGTGCAGGACATGCGCGGTCCGAACAGCCACAGCACGAACACGTTCTCGCTGGCGCCCGATGGGGTGACGCTCACGATCCGCACGAAGATCGAGTCGGGGAGGCTGCCGGGACCCGTGCTGTATTCGATGACCTACAAGAAGCGCTGACCACAGCGGGCGCGACCAGCTTCGGTCGCTAGCGTCGTACGCGCTCGAGGCACGCCGCAGCACGCGCGGTCTCGCGTGGTTCGATCTGCGCATCCCGCAACGCGATCACGGCAGCCTCGGCGTGGAGTCGGAGCGGTAGCGCGATCATCCAGGGCATCTTCTACCCGTTGCTCACGCGGGGTCGCGTTTCGTTGGGGCAGGAGGGATTCCGCACCGCGCTCGAGCTGATGGTCATCGCTGCGCGCGCGCGGGGTGTGGAGCTCGTCGAGATGGATCTCGCCGCAGTATGGGGGCCTCGACATTCTGTGGTCGCCAACCTCGACGAGCGATTCTGGGCCGTGTATTTCAGCGCAGGCGGATGACGCGAGCTCGAGGGCATCGCGTGGAGGCGGACGGGAACACTGTCCCCACGACGACAACCAACATGGAGCGCGACGCGGCCTTGCGTTGAATTCCTGTTGCGCACCGTCGAGATAGAGGGGAAGCCCATCGACCGCCGAGCACCGCTCGAATCCGCCTGGAACCGCCGAAATCCGCCGCGCCGTGGCAATGGCGTGCCAACGGCTTCGTCGCTACGGTTGCACTCATGGCCCGTCGTGCTCGCCTCGTGAACTGGAACGGCAAGGATCTCCCGCCCGAACGGCTGAAGAGGACGCCGGGATCGAAGCGGCGCTCGAGCCGTACCGCCAGGGGCGCGTCGTCGATGCGGCGCGCGCCCGTGCGATCATCGACGCCGAGCTCAAGCGTTGAAGGTCACCTACCCGAGGAAGCGATCGCCGACATCGGCGAGGCGATCGAGTACGTGAAGGAGCACAGCCCGAAGGCTGCGGCGAACCTGTGCGCCTGGCAGGCGCAACAGATAGGAGGTGAAAGTCCACCCAGGGCCCTGACGCAGGGAACCTGACACCGAGGAGACAAGGGCGTCGACCTGGA
>JAYUBF010000090.1:0-2090 GCA_043741435.1 Myxococcales bacterium | reverse complement strand
CCGGGCAGCGTCACCCTCAGCCGCGGCCTACGTGAGGTACTCGTTGCAGCGCGCGTCCTTGCTGCAGTGGGAATCCGCCTGTGACTAATGGCGAGGTGCTGGTGGTGGGGACGCAAGCGCCGGGTCTCGGGCCGAAGGACGTCGAGAAGACCATCACCTGGCGACTCGAGAAGTACGTGAGCGCGACGCCCGGGGTCGATCACGTCGAGAGCAACTCGCGAAACGGCCTGTCCATCATCTTCGTTTGGCTCAAGTGGGGAACGGACCTCAACTCGGCACAGACGTTGGTTCAGCAGCAGGTCGCGTTCGCGATGGCCGCGGTTCCGAAGTCACTCGGCGTCCTACCGCCCTTCGTCCTGCAGTACGACCCTTCAAACGCGCCCGTCGTGCAGGTCTCCGTCACCGGAGGCGGGCTGTCGGGACCGCAGCTGTTCGACTATGCCTTCAACAGCATCGAGCCCATCTTGGAGGGCATTCCGGGTGTGGCCTCGGCGTCACTCAACGGCGGACGGCAACGGCAGATCAACGTCGTCGTGGATCCGGTGAAGGCCGCGGCACGTCGCGTGACCTCGGCGGAGATCACGCAGGCCGTCGCGCAATCCAATGCGCTCCTCCCGTCGGGAGAGTTCATCGCCAAGAACTTCGACGCTAACGTGTACACGAACGCCGTACCCACACAGGTTCAGGACATCGGCGACGCGGTGCTCCTGCAGCGCAACGGTCGCCCGGTACTCATCAAGGACGTCGCGCGGATCGAGGACGGGGGGGCGCCCGAGACGCAATCGGTCTCGGTGAACGGACAGGACGCGGTCTACCTCAATGTGCTCCGCATCCCCGGCGGCAACACGATCGACATCGTCGATCAGGTGAAGGCCGCCGTGAAGAACCTGAAGGACCTGCCGCCCGGCGTCGAGGTCAAGGCAATCTTCGATCAGTCGACCTTCGTGCGCACGGCCTACTTCGGGCTGCGCAAGGAGATCGTGCAGGCGCTGTTCCTCATCAGCATCGTGATCTTGCTCTTCCTCCAGAGCTTGCGCGGCACGGTCATCGTCGCGGTCGCGATCCCGCTCTCGTTCGCCATCACGCTCATCGTTCTGTACTCGCAAGGCCAGACGCTCAACGCCTTCACACTCGGCGGATTGACCCTCGCCATGGGAAGGCTCGTCGACGATGCGGTGGTCGTGCTCGAGTCGATCCATCGCCATCAGAAGAAGGGCCTCGGCGTCCTCGAAGCTGCGCTGCAGGGCACGAACGCGGTGGCCCTGCCGGTGCTCGCGTCCACGCTCACGACGATGGCCGTGCTGCTTCCGGTCATGTTGCTCGCCGGGCTCGCCAAGAAGCTCTTCGCGCCGCTCGCGCTCACGGTCGCGGTCGCGATGATCGCCTCCTATTTCGTCAGCGTCTGCGTGACGCCGGTGGCCTGCCGATACTTCCTCGGGCACCTCGAGCCCGGTGGCTTCTGGAAGCGCATCGAGCATGTGATCGATCGCCTCGCTAACTCTTACGCCTCGCTTCTACGACGCACGCTCCCCTTCCGCTGGCCAATCCTCGGAGGCGCCGTCGTGCTGGTCATCTGCTCGGGCTTCGTCGCCGCACGGCTGCCGAGCACCTTCTTCCCCGAGATCGACGAGTCGATGGAGCGCATCTACGTCCGCTTCGCGCCGGGGACCTCACTTCAGGAAGCCGGCCGTATGACGGACGAGATCGGCAAGCGACTCTCGAAGGCGCTTCCACCAGACAGCGTAGAGCTGGTGCTCGCCAATGTCGGATCGCCGAACAACGCACGCAGCGCCATGACCAGCCCGAACTGGGGTCCGTACATGGGCTTCATTCGCCTGCAGCTCACGGATGCAGAACACCGCACTCTCTCGCAACAAGCGCTCGCAGATCGATCGCGGGACATCCTCGACCGCGAGTTTCCCGGCGTGGAGTTTCTACAGGCCCCCGGCGGCCTCGTCGCCAGCGTGTTCGCCAACGGGTACATCACGCCCCTAGCCTGGATTTCCACGGAGGTGAGTTCGCATAAGAATCCAAGCATTTTCGGCCGTCCCCGAAGCCGCTCGTGATTCGTTTGGTTGTCGTCGCATTTG
>JAYUBF010000089.1:0-7042 GCA_043741435.1 Myxococcales bacterium | reverse complement strand
TTCCTTCGTACCCGAGACGATTGCTCGTTGAGCGATCTGATTTCACGACGTTATGCCGTCTGATCTTTGCCGCGTTGCCACATGTGACTAATGGCGAGTGCTCTACTGGGCTGGCGCGGCCGGAAGCACACCCTCGATGCTCTCGGGAAGCAGGAGATGATCGTGAGTGCGGAGGGTCACGAGCTCGGCGGGGCGAAGCAGCTCGAGCTTGTCGCGCGTGCCGCGATTGGTCGTCCAAGTGGAACCGTTCCCGGCACGATCACGCACATCGACAAGGTAGATGGTACGTCCCTTGGGGACGTCGCGCGTGTGGGTGCGATCGACCGTCACTGTCCGCTCATGGGGAACGCCGAACGCATTGAGCTGGTCCGCGATCAGCACAGGCGTGAAGAGAACGGCCGCCCCGGCGAGCCCGATCGCGGCACGAAAAGCGCCGGTTTCGAACCCAGACATTAGGTGCGGATGGGTGTTCACGAAGTGACGCAGGGTCGAGGCGGCCCTCGCGCCCAGCGGACGAATGTCGCTCGTTTTCGGCGCGATGTTCGCCCCGGCCACGCCGGGAATGCTCATCGCGAGCATCAAGGTGCTGATCAATGGGGTCCTGTTCATGGTGGCTCCTTCCCTACCGAAGCAGCAATCGACGTCCCAGCGTTGGGGGGCATTTTCATTCGACTGGTGCCGCACAAGTAGCTGATCGAGCTGGGCACGATGCAAACGCCGGTCAGTGGAACACTCCTACGTTGGCCACCGGCGCCGCGAAGGTGGTTCGTCACCAACACGACGACAGACCTCGCTTCGGCGATGAGCTCCCGCTCGACCTGCCATACTTATCGCGCGCCGCGAAGACGGTGACGTCGCGCGGCTTTGCCGACACCGTCGCGGTCGGCGTCACCCGAGAGTGGACCGTGGCAGCGTGGGGCGGCAACTTCGATGGCAAGCCCACCGACGGTCTCAAGGCGATGCAGTCGGCGGCTCCGCTCGTTCGCGATGGCTTGCTTGCCGCCAGCGACGGACGCGCGCTCACGCTGCCCGCGGCGCCAAGCGGCATCGTCGTGCGAGCGGTCTGCTCTCTCGGGTGGCGCGCCCGGGCCGCACTGCTCGGACGTGAAGCGCGAGGCCTTCCGCGCCGACGTGCCGCCACCGACTCCGTGCACGTGGCACGAAGCCGACGGCGTACATCTGCCCGGCATCTACGAGCGCTGGGCGGTGCGAACGCGCGCTACGACTTCAACCACTCGTTGAGCTTGTTGGCCGCCTGGTCGGTGATCTTGTCCCAACCGTCCTTGATGTGGACCTCGGCGTTCTTGAGGCGGCTCTCGATGCTCGTCTTCTGCTCGCGCGCTTCGCCCGCACCGTCGGCGGCGAAGTTCTTGAGCTGAGCCTTGAGCTCGTTCATCTTGGCCTCGACGCGAAGCTTGAGTTCCTGGGTGCTGAGTGACATGTCGTGCTCCTTCCGTGTGGGAGCTGAGATGCCACCTGGGCGCGAAAAGTAGCGCGACGCGTCAAAGCGCGAGGCTGCGTCAGGCCGCGACGGCTTCGCGTGGCGCGCCCGGGAGATGCACCGTGAACGTGGTGCCGCGACCGGCCTCGCTCGTCACGCTGATGCTGCCACCATGCTCCACCACGATCTGCTGGGTGAGCGCGAGGCCGAGGCCCGTGCCGCCCTGCTTCGTCGAGAAGAACGGCTCGAACACGCGCGCCAGGTGATCCGGCGCGATGCCTTGCCCCGAGTCGGAGATGTCGAGGCGATAGCCACTGTTCTCGTCGCTGAGCGTCAGCTTGAGCGCGCCTCCCGCGGGCATCGCCTCGCCCGCGTTGCGCACGAGGTTGAGCAACGCCTGGCGGAGCTGCTGCTCGTCGCACGCGAGCGGACACTCGTGCGGCGGCACGACTAGATCGAGCGACACCTTTCGCTTCAGGAGGTCGGGCCGCTGGAAGTCGAGCAACGAGCCGAGCACCGCGCGCAGCTCCTCGCGCTCGAGGCGCGGCTTCGGCATGCGTGCAAAGCGCAGATAGTCCTCGGTGATCTCGGTGAGACGATCCACCTCTTTTACGATCGCGCGTGCGAGCGTGCGTGCCTCCGCGGCCGTCTCTGCCGGAAGGCCGGCGAGCTCTTCATCGAGCTGCTCCGCGTTGAGGCCGATCGACGACAACGGGTTGCGGACCTCGTGCGTAATCTGCGCCGCGATCTTGCCGATAGCCGCGAGGCGCTCCGAGCGAATGAGCTGTTGCTCGCGCTCGTCGAGCGCGTGCGCCATTTGGTTGAACTCACGTGCGAGCGCCGCGATCTCGTCGCCGCCACCCGTCTCGACGCGCTGTCGATAATCGCCACGCGCGATCTCCCGCGTGCGTTCGGCGAGCCGACGCAGTGGAACCAGCGTGCGGCCCGCGAGCACCGCGACACCGAGACCGATGAAGAGCGCGACCACGGCCAGCGCCATCGCGGCCCACACCGCGCGGCTTTCTTCGTCTTCCAGCCGTGAGGCCGTCTGTTGCGTGCGCAACCGCAGCTCCATCGCGAGGCTGGCGAGCTCCACCTTGGTCGCGCGTTCGCGCTTGAGCAGCCGCTCCGCGCTCTCCTTGGTATGCACGGGATCGGGGTTGAGTGGCGCCGCCTCTCCCACCGCACCGAACACGTCGTCGAACAAGGCCTCGCTCTCGGCGAAGGCGGCGCCCACCCGATCGAGCGAGGCGCGCAACGCGCCGAGCAGCTGGCGCTCGTCTTTGGACACGCGACGCTCCGTGAGCGAACGAAGCTGATCCTGTGCCAGCTTCAGCTGCTGGTGCTGGCGAATGCGCCGGGCGTCGTCGACGGCAAACTTGAGATAACGCGGCAACCGTTGCGTCTCGCCGCTGCGGCCCACTTGCTCCGCGAGAACCTTCAACAAGTTCGAGTGGATGTTTTGCAGCTCGGCCACGGTGAGCCGCAGCTCGAGGTAACCCGACGACACGAGTCGAAGCTCGTCGCCGAGGCGCTGCATGGCGAACACCGTGTATGCGGTGACGCCGGCAAACAGTGCCAGGACGGACAGAAAGCCGACGAAAATTTTCGCCGAGATCGACTGCCTCATCGCGCAGTTAGTGTATCTTCCCCGGTCATGGACCGCCACCCGCAGAACCCGCCAGTCGCAAGTCGACTGCTTCGCGGGCTCCTGCTGCTCGGCGCGGGGCTCTCGATCCTCGCGCAGGCGCGCACCGCGCGCGCGTCGGACGATTCTCTCGCGGTCCTCGGTATCGAGTCGATCGAGGTGGGGGACGCCCTCGGCGTTCAGCTCACCGAAGCGCTGCGTCGCAAGGCTGCCGAGACGCCGGGCGTGAAGCTGGTCAGCGGCAAGGACCTGATCGAGCTCAAGATGGTGTTCGGCTGCGACGGCGAAGCGCCAGCCTGCTTGGCGCAAGCGGGTCGCACGCTCGGCGCGGATCGCTTGCTCTACGGCACGCTCAAGAAGGCCGAAGGCGGTCGTAGCGTCGTCGTCTCCTTGAAGCTGCTCGACGTGCGCGATCTCGCCATCGTGAAGCAGGTGACGGAGACGGTGCCGAAGAAAGCGCTCGCCGGTGCCACGCTGGCTGCCGACGCCGCGCGCTGGTTCGGTCAGCTCATCGTTCCGCCGCAGTCGGGCGTGATCATGGTGCAGACGCAGCCGGCGGAGGCGACGGTCGACCTCGATGGAACGCCCGCGGGTCGCACGCCGGTACGCCTGAAAGACCTTCGCCCCGGGACCCACACGCTCACGCTCCAGCTCGAGGGTTACCTTCCGCGCTCGGAGACGGTGGAGCTCGCTGCCGGGGCAACGGAGCGCGTGAGCGTGAAGCTCGAGCACGAGCAGCACGCGGAGCCCGTGAAGCCGAAGGTCATCCTCGCTCCGGTGAACAATCCGGACGTGCGGCCCGACGTGCCAGCGAAGCCACGCCACCCGGGTCGTCCCGCGAAGTACGCAGCCATCGGTCTCATCGCTGGCGCTGTCGTTGCGGGCGCCGTCGCGATCTACACCTGGCGCAGCTACATCAAGCTGCAGGACCAAGCGCACGCTGATCTGCAGAGCATCGCGGCGAGCCCGGGCGTCGACGCCAACACGGCCGCGTTCCTTGCGGCACCACGCTGCGACAACATCAGCCTCGTCCCCGGCGCAATGCGCGATTCCTACGCCTCGCACTGCGCGAGCGGCAACCGCTACGCGAACGCCACCACCGGGCTCTGGGCCACGGCCGGCGTGCTCGCCGCCGGCGGCATCATCTCGTTCATCATCGGTGACCGCCTCGATGCGCGCGCCGAGAAACAACGCCAAAAGGGTCTGACGCCGGGCATCAGAGAGTCGCTGCGCCTCGTCCCCGCCCTGTCCACGACGGGCGGCGGACTGCAAGCGTCTGTCGAATTCTAGCGCCTTCGCGCTGGCCGAATTCTAGCGCCTTCGCGCGCGGAGGCCGAATTCTAGCGCCTTCGCGCTGGCCGAATTCTAGCGCCTTCGCGCGCGGAGGCCGAAGGCCGAGCCGCGGCGGAGTCGCCGCGTAGCAGGGGTGGGGACCCCGCCGGCTCCGCCGGCGGGGAGGGGCGGCACGCCCCTTGAAAGTGATAAACTAGCTCGATGCCGAGTCGTGCGACCGTCGCTGCGGTGTGGGACGAAGGTCCCTTGCTGCGGGGCGTACGTCTCGCGGCCACGCTGCCGCCGTATCGCGCGGGCCAAGCGTTGCGCATCGTGCACCCTTCGGGCAGCGCGTACTTTGCGCTCGCGACCGCGTACGGCAACGCACGCGCGCCGGAGCTCCTGCTTCGTCGTGGTGGTGGTGGTGGTGGTGGTGGTGGTGGTGGTGGTGGCGTCGCCGAAGCGCTGATCGCCGAGCTACAGCCCGGCTCGACGTTCGAGTTCGAAGGACCGGGCGGGCCGGGGTTCCCACTCGAGCACGCGCGCTATCGAGATGTCTTGCTCGTCGCTGCTGGCGCGGGGATCTCCGCAATTCGCTCCATCATCGAGGAGCTGCTCGATGAGCGATCCGCCTTCGGTCGCATCGCGCTCTTCTACGGACAGGAGAGCGCGGTGGAGTTCGCCTATGCGGATGCGCGTGCAGCGTGGGCGCGCCAGCGAGTCACGGTCACGCTGTGCGCGCACAAGCCGGGCCGCGGCTGGACGGGCGGGAGGGGGTTCGTGCAGGACGCAATTCTCGCCGGAGATCCCGGCGTGGAGCCCGACCGCAGTGTCGCCTACCTGTGCGGCATGCCCGCCATGATCGCGGGCGTGCGACAGGTGCTCGCCTCGCTCGGCATTCCCGAAGCGCGCACCTACCTCAACTTCTGATCGGGCGCGACAGCAACTCGGCCACGTCGCGGTGTTGCGGATCGATGGGCTGGAAGCTCGCCAGGCGCCGCGCCATCGTCGCTGCATCGGGTCGATCGGCGACGTCACGGCTGAGCGCCGCGGACACCAGCTCGGCGAGCCCATCGGGCAGCACGCGGCAGCGCGTCTCGAGGCCGGGCACCGTGTCCTCACACACCGCGCGCAAGCTCGCGAGCGTGTTGCCGCGCCAGAACAAACGCTCACCGGCCAGTAGCTCCCACAACACGACGGCGAGCGAGAACACGTCGGCCCGGGCTTCGATCCGCTCGCTGCGCGCTTGCTCAGGCGCCATGTATGCGATGCGCCCGCGCAGCGCACCCGGCGCAGGCTCGAGGCCACGCACGCTGGCGACGTTGAAGTCGAAGAGCTTCACCGTACCGTCGGTGGTGATGAACAAGTTCTCCGGCGAGACGTCGCAATGCACCACGCCGAGCGGCTGCCCGTATTCGTCCGTGGCGGAATGCACCGCAGCGAGCGCTTCGGCCGCCTGCGTACCGATGTCGAGCACGAGGGAGGCCGGTAGCGTCGGGGGCTCCTCTCCGAGGATCTCCCCGAGCGTACGTCCGTACATGCGTTCGAGGACCAACGCCGGGGGATCGATATCGAGGAACTCGATGGCGCGGACCACGTTCGGGTGCTGGATCCGGCTGAGGATACGAGCCTCCGCCCCGATCATCGCGCGATAGCTGGCATCGTTTCTTCGCTCCGGCAGAGGTCGCTTGATGGCCACCTCGGCGGCATCGTCCGGGCGATCCGAGCGCCCGAGCAACACCTCGGCGACACCTCCCGCGCCCAGCTGGTCCGTGATCACCCAGCGTGCGATATGTGAGGGCCGCTGCATTTCACGAAACCTATATCACTCTATCTATGGTTGTCGCGCCGGCAGCAACCTCTCCTCCCACATCACGCTCCCCGCGGCATCGAGCATGTAGGAGATCGCTTGCACGTGCTTCGGGTCGCGTGCCCATTTCCGGGCGCTGTGATTCTAGCAGCTCCTAGCTCCCGTCTGATTGCGCATCGAGCGGTCGGAACGACAACGGTTGTCGCGGGGGGCTGGCGGAATCGGTGACCGGCTTGGGGTGACGCCGGCTTCTTGTTTGCCTGAAGGTGGCGGGGCGAGCGTCCCCCATCGAGTGGCGCGGCAAAACGACGCTGCCCGAGCTAACGTTTCGCGACGATTTGAGTATTTCCTTCCGACTCGAAGCGCGACGGCCGCCTCGTGATCCCGTCGGTGATTGGCGCAGCAGCTACATGGGTGCTGCGACAGTCGTACCCACGACGTAAACCATTTGTGAAAACAGGAGAGAGAAAATGCGAAGCACATTTCTAGGACTCGCGCTGCTCGGCTTTTCGGGACTGGCGTCAGCCGCGACGGGCTCGACACCCGCCGCACTTCGGGGCACCTGGCGGATGCCGACGTCGGTCGTTGCAGCGTCGGGCAGCGACGTACGCGTGCGTAAATTCGTGAAGATCGGGGATGGAACCATTCGGTATGGCGTAGATGCGACGTCGCCGAGCGGTAAGAGCCTACGCGTCTCCGTGAGCGCGCCCCTGGAAGTGGATGCTTCCTCGCGCACCCTCGTGCCGGGCGCGCAACGCCGCAAGGAAAAGAGCTTCGGACAGGGACTTCGGCCAGAGGGGGAAGCTGAGCTGAGCGCGAGGGCATTTGGGTGACGACGATCCGATCTGGCCAGCGAGCTGTTGACTTGGAG
>JAYUBF010000088.1:0-21226 GCA_043741435.1 Myxococcales bacterium | reverse complement strand
GAACCGTCCCCATTTCCGGATCTGCCGAGCCGAGAGCTCGTGCTCGAGAGCCACAAGACCATCGCCGAGCAGGTCACCCACCAGATGATGAAGCGGGGGCTTGTCGCGAAGCCGCTGCGCATCCTGACAGGGCTCAAGAGCAATACGCTTGCCCGCGATCGCAAGCGCGGCATACGTAGAAGACGGTCGCGCAGAACCGGCACCGGCCTCGCAGAAGCTGTCGCCCACTGCCAACGCCCGACGGTGCTTGTGCTGGGCGGGGGTGACGATCCCGACTGCCCCTCGGCGCTTGACATGATCTGTGATCAATCTCCGGTCAATCTTGACCAGGTGTCAATCATTGCCATAGAATGACTTTCTGAAGCGTACGGATGCCGTGCGATGCATAAAGGCCAGCGCGCAGGGCCGGACGCTCGTCTTTACCCAGCATGCCTATGACAAGATGGATGAATTGGCGGAAACCGAAGAGAGCGTGAGCGTGGCCATCCAGCGCGCCAAGTCATTCGTCGAGCAGGAGGATGGCCGATGGCGCGCGTTCGGCGACGGATTGACTTGCATCTTGGTGGTGAGCGGTGACGTGGTTGTCGTGACGTTGTTCGTGTGAGGTGAACCATGGTGACTTCTTGCGTGAATTGTCAGGGGACCAAGTTCCAACGCACGACCGCAGAGCTAAAACGTCATGTCAGGGCTCGAGTCTTCGCCGGCAAGCTCCCTGCTCAGGAGTGTTCTTCGTGCGGGATGCGCTACTACGCTGGCCCCGACCTGGCCCGCTTCGATCTGGCCGTCGCTCTTGCCCTGGTCAATGCCGGTGTCACCGAATCGGAAGCACTAAGGTTCATGCGCAAGGTGACCGGCCTCAACGGCAAGGAGTTTGCTGAGCTGCTGGAGGTGCGGCCGGAAACGGTCTCGCGTTGGGAGCAGGACAAGCGCCCGATCGACCGCGCGAGCTACGCGATTATTCGACAGCTGCTGGCTGATCGGTTGCACGGCGTCACCGAGATGGCCGACTACCTGCGGTCGCTGCACAAGCCGCCGCGGTTGCCACGCAACGTCAAGCTCCACCTCGACGCTGCATAGAAACGGCAATCTCATGTGCCGTCTATGTGCCGTGACCCTGCTCCACGAGCTGGAATGGGACGGAATTCACTACCACTGACGACGCCAAAGAGTAGTGCTGGGTTCGCGCTACTCGGCGCCCGTCCTCAGCGCTCGAGCACGGCGAGCGTCTCGACATGCGCGGTCTGCGGATGCATGTCGAACGCGCGAACGTGCGTGATGCGCAGGCCCTGCTCGACGAGGATGCGCAGGTCACGCATCAACGTGCCCGGGTCGCAACTGACATACGCGAGCCGGCGTGGGCGCTTGTCGGCGATGACGTCGAGCATCGAGCGATCGAGGCCGCGGCGAGGCGGGTTCACCACCAGCGCATCGACGGAGGGAACCTCGCGCAACCCAGCGGCGGCATCGGCGACGAGGAAGCGTGTCGAGAGACCGAGGGTGCGCGCAGCAGAGGTGGCTTCGCGAACGGCGTCGGCGTTCACCTCGATGCCGAGGACGTCGGCGCCGGCGCGGGACAACGTGAGCGCGATGCCGCCGACGCCCGCGTAAGCGTCGACGACGAGCCCCGCGGCGTCGCGCGCGACGAGGTCCGCTATCTCGCGGTACATGGCGGTCGCGATGTCGCGGTTCACCTGGAAGAAAGCAGTGGGGGAGAGACGCAGCTCGATGCCACCGATGCGCTCGACGATCTCGCTCCTGCCCGCGAGCGTCCGCGTGGCACGGCCGAAGATGGCGTTGCCCGGGGGGCGGAGATTCGCAGCGACACCGACGAGCGCCGGATGTGCATCTAGCACGGACGCGAGCGGCGCGAGCGCGTCGAGATCGGGGCCGACGAACGTGCCGAGCACTTCCCCCGCCGCGTTGGCGCGCAGGACCACGTACGCCAAGGTCCCAGTGTGGGCGCGCTCGTCGTACGGCGCGATCGTGCGCTTCGTGAGCTCGGCGAGCACAGCGCGTCGCACCTCTTCGAGGACCGGTTCCACGACGCGACATCCGGCAAGGTCCACGACCTGATGCGAGCGCGGCGCATACGCGCCGAGGCAGGGCGCCGCACCGGCGCGTGGGAACCCGTAGACGAGCTTCGCCTGGGCGCGATATCCGACGGGGCGCTGCGAACGGACGATGCCCGCGAGCGGAGGGGCGCCCGGAACTTCTGCCAGCAGGGCTGCCACGCGGTCATGCTTCGTCGTGAGCTGTACGTCGTAGTCGAGCATGCCGAGCGGGCAACCACCGCACCGTCCCGTCGCGGGACACACGGGTGCGACGCGACTCGGCGAAGGCTGCAGCACGCTGCGCAGGCGCGCGAAGGCTTGCGGGCGGTGGGGCGAACGATGCTCGATCGTCACGTCGACGAGCTCGCCCGGCAACGCGCCGGGGACGTGCACCGTCACGTCGCCGAGTGGACCGACCCCGCGACCTTCGTCGTCGAGGGCCACGACGGCGACCTTGCTCGCGCTACCGGTCGCAGCCGATGTTTTGGTTGTCGATGATGACATCGTCGATCCACAACGTCTCACGGTTCGTGAACGGGTCGCCAACCTGCCGCGCGATCCCGATGCGCGTGGTCGCAAGACCGGTACCCCTCGGGAACGACGGCAGCGCGAAGATCGGAGCGCCGCCGGCCCACAACGTGAGCGAGTTGCCGAAGCGCAGCTCGAGACAATCCCACGTGCGAAACGAAGATTGTCCGCCGCTCATGACGCGGCGGTCGTTGTCGGCGTCGTAGAGGGCGAAGTAGCCGTTCACGATCTGAAACGCCGCGCGCTGCTTGCCGGCGACATCCTCGACGGAAACCACATCGACGACACCGGGGAGCTGACCGCTGGCCACGTTCACGAAGAAACGGATGGACAGGTACGTGTCGTTGGCTTGGCCGGACGGCGTGGCGGAGACGGAGCTCGTGATCGCGCGCTCGACCACCTGCGCGTGGCCTGCTTGCCCCGCGGCGACCACCAACGAGCGGTGGCCACGATTGGCGAGGGTCAGGGCGCCATCCCGCGTCACGCCATCGACCTCCACGCTCGCATCGGCGGTGGCGTCCTTCGTCCACAGGTTGGCATCGAGCGCATCGGCTTCGAAGCCGTCGCACAGCGCCATGGGCACCACATTGGTGTGTCCATGGCCATCGGACACTTCCTTCGTCGCGGTGTCGCAGAACGTCTTCTGGAGCACGCCGTAGTCGTGACAGCCGCTCGCGATCAGCAAGCCCAGGCAGGGGGCGAGCTGCAACCACCGCACGAGGCCTCTTCGTTCACGCGAGGGGATCAGAAGCGGATCCCCGCGGCGAAGTCGGTGCGCTGCGCGACCGTTTTTCCGTCGACCCCCTGTGGCGTGTTCCGATGTTTGTAATCGAGCACCAGGAGAACGATGTCGGTGATCGCGAGCGCGCCGCCGATAGCAATCATCGCGTAGCCCCCGTACTCGCGCCCTTGCAAGTTGGTTAGCGCGCTCGTGCTGCAGGGACGGCACGACGCGCCGCGGCCACCGACCCGCTGCGCTTGGAAGTCGATGGCGGTGCTGGCGACGAGCGCACCACCGGCAACGAGCAACGCGAGGCTCGCACCGCCGAGCGCACCCTGAAGCACCGGAGAAAACCTGTGGCTCTCGTCTCGCTCGGAAGCCGTTCGCGGTGGCGGATTGGCCGCGTTCGAAGGTGCCGCGTCGGCCCACGCGGGTGTCACCCACGCAGGTGCCAGTACAAGGGTGAGCGCCAGGGCTGTGTGCCGGATGCGCATGCCCTCCATCTTATCTGGTCCTCATCGCCTCGAACAGCTTTCGCTTCCGCGAAGCGTTACTCACGAGTGCAACTTGCCTTTGGCCCGGGGTCTACTACTTGCGGGCCTCGAGCTCTGCCCAACGGGCATAGAGGCGCTCGACGGTGCGCTTGGCGAGGGCGAGCTCGTCGGTGAGGCGGGGCACGTCATTGCCGTGGCACTTGTACAGAGCCGGATCGGCCAGCTGCTTCTCGATGGCAGCGACGGCTTCCTCGCCCTTCAGGATGGCTGCTTCCATGCCGGTCAGCTCTTGGGTTTCTTTGAAGCTGAGCCTGGCCTTGGGTGTGGCCGAGGCCTTCACCACCGGCGCTGGCGCGGGTGCTGTCTTCGTCGTCGCTCCCTTCGCGGGCACGGCCTGGGTGCGCGCAAGGTACGCGGTGAAGCTGCCCTCGTGCAGGGTGACCTCGGCGCTGCCGTCGGGCTGGCGCACGAACGCGAGGATCGCCGTGGCCACGCGATCGAGGAACCAGCGATCATGGGACACCACGAGCGCGCAACCCGGAAACTCCACCAGCGCTTCTTCGAGCACACCTAGCGTCGGGAGATCGAGATCGTTGGTCGGCTCGTCGAGGATCAGTAGATTGCCGCCGTTGCGCAGCAGCCGTGCGAGCTGCACCCGGTTGCGCTCGCCGCCCGACAGCGTGCCGATGGGCGTGTCCGCGAAGCGATCGTCGAACAGCATCATTTTCAAGAACGAGCGCACGTGGATGGGCCCGTCCTCGAGCATCACCTGATCGCTGTCGCCAGCGACCTCTTCGAGCACCGTGCGCTCGTCGTCGAGATCGGCGCGGCCTTGATCGAGATACGAGATGCGCGTGTTGATGCCGGTGATCACCTTGCCCGATTCGGGCTTCAGATCGCCGAGGATGGTACGGATGAGCGTCGTCTTGCCCACGCCGTTGTCTCCGACGACGCCGATGCGATCGCCGGGCTTCATGATCAAGGTCAGATCAGAGAACAGCCGGCGACCCCCGATGCTTTGGGTCACTGACTCGAGCTCGAGGATCGTCTTGCCGAGCCGTCCACCCGTCGGCAAACGCAAGGCGAGCGTACCTGGCAGGCGCTCCTCCGCCGTGGGCTTCGCCGAGACGGCGGTGTTGAAGCGATCGATGCGCGCTTGTTGTTTCGTGGTGCGCGCTGCGGGTCCGCGACGGATCCAATCGAGCTCGCGGCGCACGAACGAGGCACGCTTCTGCTCGTGCTCGCTCTCGATGCCGAGGCGCTCGGCTTTGCGCAACAAGAACTCTTGGTAGTTCCCGTCGTAGGAGTAGAGGCGCCCGCGATCGAGCTCGAGAATGCGGGTCGCGACGCGATCGAGGAACCAACGATCGTGGGTGACGAACATCAGCGATCCCACGCGTGCGGCGAGGTGCGTGGCCAACCAATCGATGGTCACCGCGTCCACGTGGTTGGTCGGCTCGTCGAGCATGAGCAGCTCGGGGCCGGCGAGCAGGGCCCGCGCGAGCGCGACGCGGCGGCGCTCGCCACCGGACAATCGATCTACCAACGCATCGAGCGCAGGGAGCTTCAGTGCGGCGTGGACCTCCCGCAGGTGATGATCGCGTTCCCAGCCGCCGCCGATCTCGATCGCCCGATGGAGATCGGCCTGTTCCTCGAGCGCGGCGTCGAGCGCGGACCCGCTCAAAGACGCGATGCTGTCTTCGACCACGCTCAATCGATCGAGCGCGGCCACGTGAACGCGGAGACCCTCCCGCAGCACGGCCTCCACGGTGGCGTCGGCCGTGAGCTTCGGCTCTTGCGGGACGTACTCGACGGAGAGAGAGCGACGGCGTGTGATGAGACCGCTGTCGGGCGCGTACGTGGGGTCGCGTGCGTCTCCGACCAACATCCGCAAGATCGTCGACTTGCCGGCGCCGTTGGGACCCACCAGCGCGACCCGCTCGCCGTCAGCCACCGCCAGCGAAGCGCCGGTGAGAATGCGTCGCGAGCCGAAGCTCTTTTGAACATCTTGTACGGTGAGGATGGCGGTCACGCGCACACCCTACACGCACCTTTCACTTGTAAGGAATCCCGCGCGTCCGTATCGTTGAAGGAAGTCGGCGATTGCCGTCCCAACTCCGATACACAACATAGAGCATCGTTGCCGCCGCGCCCATTCTGGCAGCGAAGGCCGAACCCGCGTACTGAGGAGCAAGAGAAGGCTGGATGGGCACCAAGCTGTTCGTTGGAAATCTGTCGTACTCGACCACGGAACAAGAGTTGCGCGAGGCGTTCGCGCAAAGCGCACGTACCGTCCAGAGCGTTCGCATCGCGCTCGATCGTGAAACGCAGAGGCCTCGCGGCTTCGCGTTCGTCGAGGTTGCAACCGATGCAGACGCCGACTCCGCCATCAAGGAGTGGAACGGCAACATGTTGTCGGGCCGTAACATCTTCGTGGAGAAGGCACAGGAGCGCGCCCCCGGTGCGCCTCGTCCGCCTCGCCCCATGGGTGGTCCCGGTGGCGCGCCCGGTGGCTTCCGCGGACCTGGGGGTCCCGGCGGTCCCGGCGGGTATCGTCCCGGCGGTCCCGGTGGTGGTCCCGGTGCCTTTCGACCGGGTGGTGGTGGGCCCGGTGGACCTGGCGGCTTCCGCGGTCCGCCCCGTTTTGCGCCTCCGCCCGAGAAGGACGCGGGCCGTCGGCACAATGCGCGTCCTGACAAAAAGGCCGAAGCTGCTGCGAAGAAGCGTCCGGGTGAAGGTCGCCCTGAAGAGCGCGAGCGCGGCAAGTGGCGCTGGGATGGCAAAGAGGACGATTAGCCGTTGGTGAGCACCGTATGCAGCGCGACCCCGCGCTGCATACGCACGCTCGCTCGCTCGACTCATCACGTCGCCGCTCGCTTGCTCGATCGGCGCCCTGACACTAGGCTTTTGCCCATGTCCGTCTCGAAGAATCTCTTCCTCGTCGCTGTAACCGCGCTCGCTCCCTTCCTGGTCGCCTGCGACAAGAAAGAAGCAGCTCCGGTGCCCGCCGCAGCCGCGCCCGCAATCGGGGCGGTCGGCTCGCCCACCAAGCTAGCCGTCGGTGCGAAAGCTCATTGCCCCGTCACTGGTGAAGACTTCGTCGTGGCTGCATCGACCACCCAGGTCGAGCACGGTGGCAAGTTCTACGCGTTCTGCTGTCCCGAGTGCCAGCCGGCCTTTGCCAAGGAACCGGCCAAGTACATCAAGAACTAGGGCGTGTCCCTGAATTCCTTGACGTTGATGTGGTCGTAACGTGATCGGCGATGGCGACGGCGATGGCGACGGCGAGCAGACGCGGAAGCTACATACGCAGCGCGAACGCCACCGTCCGTGGTCAGGGATGTGCTCGCGAGAGCACGTCCAAGGCAATCTGTGAGGCGGACGGGCGTGATCGTCGATCCTGAGAGCAGGAAGCTAGGGCGTGAGGCCCAGGTCCACCCGGCTCTGCGGTGGAACTTCCTCGATGCCGAGCCGTCGGTGGATGAGGCCGTGTAGCGCGTAGATGACCGGCGTGAGGCCGATCGCCACAAGCATCTTTACCAGGTAGCTGGTCGTCGCGGCGTGGCGCAGCTGCTCAGACGTCAGCTGCCCGGAGAAGGCGACGTAGGTGACGATCAGCGTGTCGATGAGCTGGGAGACCAGCGTCGATCCTGTCGCGCGCAGCCAGATGTGTCGTGACTGCGTGATGGCCTTCATCCGGTGAAAGATCGCGATGTCGGTGAGCTGAGCAACGAGATACGCACACAGCGATGCGAAGAAGATGCGGTTCGCGCCACCGAACACGACGTCGAAGCTCTGTTGCGAGACCGGCGAGAAGCTCGCGGCGGGGATGAGGCGCGCGAGGAACAAGATCACGAACGCGAGCAAGGCCATCCAGAAGCCGACGAACGTCATCGTGCGCGCGCCCGCGCTTCCGTAGAACTCGTTCACCACGTCGGTGAGGAGGAAGGTGATCGGGAACCAGATGGAGCCGGCGGAGAGCGTGGCTGGCAGGGTGGTGAAACCGAGCGGAATGTCGACGGTGAAGAGCTTGGACCCGATGGTGTCGCCGATGAGCAGCGCGGTGAGAAACACGCCGATCAGGTAGAGATACAGGCGTTGCCGCGGGGTCATCGGCTCGAACGTGGCAGGGTGCATCGCGTAGCTCAGACCGCCCACTTCTTCGGGAGCCGCAGCGACTCGTAGGTGCGGATCGCATAGCGATCGGTCATGCCACACAAGAAGTCGGCGACGGCGCGGGACAGGCCTTCGTCCTGGCGTGTGCCCTTGGGCCAGTACTTCGCGGTGAACTCGTCGGCGTGGTCGTGGAAGTGCTTCCACAGTTCTTCGAGCACACGTTGCGCCTTGCTGAACTCGTCGCGCACGGCCGGCGTCTCGTAGACCTTGTCGTAGAGAAAATCGCGCAGGACATAGAGCGCTTTGAGCGGCGCGTCCTCCATGCGGATCATGCGCTTCTCGTCGAAGTTGGAAGCCTCGACGAGCGCGCGGATGAGGCTGTCAATGCGCTCCCCGTGCGTGGCGCCCAGCTTCTCGATGACCACGTCGGGAATCTGCGCTTGCTCGACGAGACCGGCACGCATAGCGTCGTCGAGATCGTGGTTCACGTAGGCCGCGATATCGGCGATGCGCACGATCTGCCCTTCGAGCGTCATGGCCGTGAGGTTGGGGTTGTCGCTGAAGATCTGCCCCTTTCCCTTCGAGTGCTTGAGGATGCCGTCCCGCACCTCGGCCGTGAGGTTGAGGCCCTTGCCGTCGCGCTCCAGTTGCTCCACCACCCGGATCGACTGCTTCACATGGTGAAACCCGTTCTCCATCAGGTGCGCGAGCACCTTCTCGCCAGCGTGACCGAATGGCGTGTGGCCGAGGTCGTGGCCCATCACGATCGCCTCGGTCAGCGACTCATTGAGCCCGAGGAAGTCCGTGACCGAGCGGGCGAACTGGGACACCTCGAGCGTATGCGTCATGCGCGTGCGGTAGTGATCGCCTTCCGGGGCGAGGAACACCTGGGTCTTGCCGGAGAGCCTGCGAAACGCCTTGGAGTGAATGATCGCGTCGCGATCATGCTGGAAGACCGGGCGGAGGTCACAAGGCGGCTCGGCGCGGACACGGCCCTTCGAGGCCTCGGATAACTGCGCGAAACGAGACAGCGTTGCGCGTTCCGCTGCCTCGCTGCGTTCGCGAATTGTCGATCCCATTTCAGACATCTCCATAGTTTAAACAGCCCTCTCCCTGGCCACAAGTTCAGTGGTATCGCATCGACAGGACGGGCCCGCCCGTGCTACTCAGGCGCCACTTTCTCCCGTCTCATCTGGATCCCATGGACGTCGACGCCTCCTCAAATACTGACGATTCTGAAGCCACCCCGAGGGTGCCCACGGGCACCTCGCCCATCCCGGTCGACAAGATCGACGCGGACGCGCAAAAAGTTGTGCGCCGTCTCGCGCGTTCGGGCTTCGAGGCCTACTTCGTCGGCGGCTGTGTGCGCGATCTGCTGCTGGGCCGCCGCCCCAAAGACTTCGACATCGCCACCTCGGCGACGCCGCAAGAGATCAAGGCGCAGTTCCGCAACTGCCGCATCATCGGTCGCCGCTTTCGCCTGGCGCACATCTTCTTCGGTCCGAAGATCATCGAGACGGCCACGTTTCGCGCCAACCCGAAGGCGCCCGAGCCGGGCGAGGGCGACGGCATCGACGAGGGCGACACCGACGACCCGTTGCTCATTCGTCACGACAACGTTTTCGGCAATGCCGAGGAAGATGCGCGCCGTCGCGACTTCACGGTCAATGGGCTCTTCTACGATCTCGAGGCCGACAAGATCATCGACTTCGTCGACGGTCGCCGCGACGTGGAGAGCCGGCTCATCCGGTCGATCGGCGACGCGAACATCCGTTTTCGCGAAGACCCGATCCGCATCCTCCGCGCGCTGAAGTTCGCCGCGCGCCTCAACTTCGACATCGATCCCGCCGACTACGCGGCCATCCTCGAGCACCGCAGCGAGATCGCGAAGTGCGCACCGCCGCGCATCCTCGAGGAGCTGTACCGACTCGTGAAGGGCGGCGCTGGTCGCCGTTCGTTCGAGCTCCTCGACGTTACGGGTGTTCTCGCCGTGCTGTCGCCCGAGCTCGCGGCGTTGCTCGGTCGCGAAGGCGATCACGAAGGCACGGCGCGCTTGTTCGGTGCGCTCGAGCGCCTCGACGCGCACGTGGCCGAGGGCTTCGCGCCGTCGAACTCGCTCATCCTAGGTCTGTTGTGCGCGCCTTTCGTCGCCGACGTGCTCTACGGGCACGAAGACAACGCCGACGGCACGTCGATCGTCGACGAGATCACGCGTCCCATCCTCGATTCGCTGCGGGTGTCGCGCCGCGATCTCGAGCGCCTCACGCAGCTCTTGCAGACGCAGCGTCGCATCGGGCCTGCGCGACGCCGCCGAGGCCGCCCGGCTGCGCTGGCGCGGCGCGAGTTCTTCCCCGATGCGCTCATGCTGTACGAGCTGGTTCACGGCGAGACCGATCCTGCCGTGGTCGACGAGCTCGCGCGCTGGCGTGCGCTCGTCGGGACGCCGCCGATCTCCGCCGCGGGCGCGGCTGCAGGGGCCGACGCACCTGCCGAAGGCGCGGGTAGCGACGGCGCCGATGCAGGTCCCGCACGACAACGCCGCCGGCGCAGGGGTGGTCGTGGGCGTCCGCGCTTGTAGGCACGACCATCGCGGCGCCTGCCGTGGCCTTTGGGCGCTCACGCTCGTCGCGGCGATGGCGATGGCGAGCGGCTGCTTCCGCAACAACCTCGTACGCGATCGTGAGTCCACCTGTCGCGTTGCGCGCTCGGCGATCCGCGGCAACATGTCGCCGACCGATCTCGTCATCGCCTCCGCGTACTATCCCGTCGCCAACTTCTATGCGCGGCGTGCCTATCACTCGCGCCTGGCTGTCATCGTGGTCACCACCCTCGGTGCAGCCGGTCTCGTCGGCGCGTTCGCGACGGGCTTCGGTGCCGACACGTCGCAACCGGAGGTCCGGACGGCGCTCTACTCGGTGGTCGGCGGCACGATCGCGCTCGGAGCCGGCGCCCTTCTGGCTGGCTGGGTCGGCAACAAGGCGCGCACACGGGCGTACCAGGAGCTCGACGCCGAGACGCTGAGGGAGTGCCCGTAGGTTACTCGAGCATCCACCCCAGCTCTGCGCCCATGCGACGAGCGAGGTCGTAATACGGGTGGTCCTCGCCGAAGCGCGCGGAGCCGAAGACCGTGACGCAAGGCCCGACGAAGTGCAGCTTGCAGAACCCGGCGATGAGCTCGCGCGCCACGTCGAGCTTGAACAATAGATCCGAGCCGCGCGGGCGAGGGCCCGAGAGGAACTTCTTCAATGACACGATTCGGTCTACTCCTTGGGCTTCTCATCGAGGCGCTGCAGGATCTCGGTGCACAGCGCGGCCTTGCTGCCGTCGGGGAAGCGCGCGAGGTAGTGTCGCGCGTAGCGTGAGGCCGCTGCCGAGTCGTGCGCGCTGGCTTCGAGGGCCAAGGTCAGTGCTTCTTCGGTGAGCTTGCCGCGAGGATAGAGCTTCAGATAGGCGTCGAGGTTGCGCAGTGCTAGAGGCGCATCGTGGGCGGCACGGAGCGCACGGTAGGCATCGAGCAGGAGCTGGCTCTCCGCGACCTCGCTCTCGTCGGTGGGCGCAGCCGCTTTGCCTTCAGGCTCGGGGTCGATGCGGGTGGGATGGGTATGCTTTGGCGCGGGCCTCGTGTCGACCCTCGGCGCTTCCACCGGCTGTGCGATTGGGTTCGGTGTTGGATCTGGCAGCTCGAGGTGTTGCGCGGGCGCGTTCGGCGCGTTCGTGACCACGGGCGATGGCGTGCTGCGATGCTTCACCGCGCGCCAGATCATCGCGCTTGCGGCCGAGGCCAAGGCCAACACCACCAGCGTCACGAGCACACCGGCGGGACGCCAACGACCCCGTGGAACGGAGTGGACGCCGCCTTCGGCGGAACGCATCCGCGCTAGAACGCGGGTCTGCATGAACGGATCGGCGTCGGCCTTCTGCTGCGCTTCGACCAGCGCACGGTTCGGATCGTCCGCAGACATCTCGTCGACGAGGCGCTTCATCGAAGATCTTCCTTCTGTCGGCGTTTCTCCGCGCGCGTGGTGAACTCTTTGCGAGCGTTGTGCACGCGCGTCCAGACAGTGGCGAGCGGAATGCCCTCGAGCTCGGCGATTTCCTCACCGCTACAGCCCTCGATCTCGAACAGCACGAACGCGCGCCGTGCTTTGTCCGACATTCCCCGCAAGATGTCGTCGCCCATGGCCAACAGCTGTCGCTGCTCGAGCTCGGCCTCGGGGGTGGTGCCCGCTTGCTGCGTGATAGGCATGGTGAAAGGACGAGCAAGGTAGCTCTTTGTCCATGTGCACGGGAGCGCGAAACCTTCACCGCCTTGTTCGCTCGTCGGAGACCACATGGGTGCGGTCAGAATCTCGAGCGAGCGAAGACGGCGCCGTGCAAGAATCCGGGCGCATTGCTGAACGTGATGGGCGTTTCGAACGAGACGCCCACATCGAGGAACGGGACGGGTGAAACGACCAAGTCTACCGACGTCTCGATGCCGCTCAGGCTCAGGTTGACGTCGTAGTCAGTCAACGCGAGGCGGAAGCCAGCCTGGAAATAAAACGCGACGATGGGATGCGGCTGGACGATCAGCCCCATGGGCAGGAAGAAGCCCCACTGGTTGACCAACGAGTTCGCCCGCATCGAAAAGAGTGACTGCGAGCTGTAGGGCAACGCCAAACCGTAGTTGCCGTTGCCGTAGGCCGCGATCCATTCGAACCGCTGCGCGCCGCCCCCGAGCGCGGTGAGCGCCAGCTTGCTCGACAATACCTTTTTCACGGGCAGCGTGAACGAAACGAAGAAGCCGTCAGACCTCAGCGTGGTTGCGCCTTCGCGATTTTCAAAACGGTCCCACCCGAGCTCGAATCGCATCGCCACCATGCGGTGAAGCTCGACCTGTGCGCGGGTGATGAAGGTGCCGCCTTCGACGCCCGCCTTCACGAAGGGGACACCCGTTGTGAAGCCCAGTTGGGTGTGTCCGCCGACACCGAAGCTGCCCGTCGCCGCCCACGCGACGCCCACGGGCAGCGCCCCGGCGGGTGTCGCGACGAAGCTCGACGTGCCGATCGTGGCCTCGAACTGCACCTCGCCCGCACCGCGTGGCAGAACCAGGGGTCGCTCGATGAGAGGCCGGGCCAGGCGCAGCCAGCGCGCGGAATGCACGACCGGCGCCGGTGGCAGCACCAGCGACGGTGCCGGTGCTGTGTTGGCGCGTAGGTAGTCGAGCCAGAGCACCAGCACCAAGGCCGCCGAGCGAGCGCGCTCTTCGCAATTGCGCGCGGCATCCACGATCACGCGGTCCTTATCGGTGGTGATCCGTAGCTGGTCTGCCTCATCGAGCACCGACGCTGCGGGCACGCGGGAGGCCGCGGGTACGACCTGCACGGATGGGTCGGTACGGTGCAGCGCACCCTCCACCTGCACCGGCGAGGGACATTGCCCGGCGCCGTACACGATGGAGAGCGCGCGCGTGGCCACCGTCGTTTCCGTTGCTGACACTTGCGCGAGACCCACCGAAGAGACGAGCACGATCAGCACGACGAGCAGGTGACGAAGGGCTGGCATGCGCGGTAGCGAGGCCGAGGCGGTCATCGATCGATGCTGACGACGCCAAGCTCGCCGCAGCGCGGTCCGACCACGAAGCCGGCGCCGACGTGCTGATGGAACTTCTCGACGCCGATGCTGTTGTCGTCGCGCTCGATCGACGCGCTGCCGCCCACGGGGCACTCGCTGCCGTCGAGCAACACATGATCGAAGATCAACGTCTCGTCGCGCGTGAGGTGCTCGCGGAGGAGCGAGTTATCGGCGACGGTGTGCTCCTCGAGGTTCCCGTCGATGAGACCGGGCACGGTCGAGAGGTCGAACACCTGCACGATGGAGGCATGCCAGCCCGGCGTGGTCGGCAGCTCACCATCGCTGTGCGACTCCACGTGCACGCGGTCCTCGTGGGTCTCGATCGAGACCGAGACGTTGTACGCACCGTCGTTGCAGCTCGCGATGTGCTCCGACCCCGTGGTCGTGTCCACGTCGGTGACGCGCTTGCAGATGAGCCCGGGTATCGGCTCGAACGTGGCGGCCCCCTTGTCCATCGCGGTGGCGTCGACGCCGCCGGCAACGTGGGTGACGAAGGCGTGTGGATTCTTGGTCTGCACGCGCAACTTTTGAACCGAGGTGATGGCGTCGGTGAGCGCGGCGCGTTGCTCCGAAGTAGCAGGCGCGGGACCGCAAGCAGCGACCAGAATGGCAGAACAGACAAAAGCGAAGCGAACTTGGATCTTCATGGTGGTTGTCTCCTTCGCCTGGGAGATGTGGGGTGCGAAGAAGAACCTTCAGACCGATCGCGGAAAAAAACGCAGGCCGACGATAGCGCGCTACTTGCACATCTTATGGCGCCTACTCTAATCGAGGCCTCCCTTCGTGGGGAACGAGGGCCGCGCCGTCAGACTGACCCCGTGATAACTTCGAGCAATGGCTCGATTGTCGTTTCGGTTCACCGATGCCGCGACCGCGGCATACGAAGAGGCGCAACGCTGGAAACACGCCTCCGTGACCGAACGCCTGCGTGCGGTAGAGCTCGCGAGACGGGCCACGGTGGGGGTCTATGATCGAGGCGCCAAAGGACTGGAGCGAGTTTTTATCCTGCATGAACGCTCGGCGGGTGCGCTACCTCGTGATCGGCGCGCACGCGCTGGCCGCGGCGGGACGGCCACGCGCCACGCTTGATCTCGACCTATTCGTTGAGCCAACCGAGGCGAACGCGAAGCGACTGGGCAAGGCGCTCGCAGACTTCGGGTTCAATGCGCTCGGGGATGCCGCGATGGCGTTTGCGGAGGGCGATCGCATGGCGACGCTCGGACGCGAGCCGTACCGGATCGACTTGCTCAACAAAATCGCCGGCGTGACGTTTCACGTTGCCTGGGCCGGTCGCCAGCGAGGGAAGCTTGGCGGGGTCCGCGTGAACGTGCTCGGCAAGAAGCAGCTCATCACCAACAAGCTCGCGACGGGCCGCGTGAAGGACAGACTCGATGTCGCGCTCTTACGGGAAGGCGACGATGATCGCGCGCTGAGGGGACCGCGTCGCCGCCGGTAGCCGGTGGCGCTCTACCGCGCGCGGTATCCCTTCAGCGCACCGGCATACGGTGTGGGCCACGTGGGCTCGAGGTCGTCTTGGGCGGCTGCGTGGTTCACGAAGTACGGGTCGAAGAGGTGCGGCCGCGCGAGCAAGCAGAGGTCCGCGCGACCGGCCGCGAGGATGGCGTTGATGTCGCCTGCCGTGCTGATCGCACCAACGGTCATCGTCGGCACACCGGCCTCGAGGCGGATGCGCTCGCTGTAGGGCGTCTGATAGAGACGCCCGAACTGAGGTCGCGTGGTGGACATCGTTTGCCCAGTGGAGACGTCGACGATATCGCAACCGTGGGCCGCCAGCGCGCGTGCGAGCGCCACCGCATCGTCGCCGGTCATGCCGTCCTCTTGCCAGTCGGTCGCGGAGATGCGCACCGACAGGGGGCGATCGGCCGGCCACGCAGCGCGCACGGCATCGAGCACCTCGAGCGGGAAACGCATTCGCGCGGCAAGCGCCCCGCCGTACGCGTCGGTGCGCCGGTTGGTCAGCGGCGACAAGAAGCTCGCCAGGAGATAGCCATGCGCCATGTGCAGCTCGAGCAGATCGAAGTCGACCCCGATGGCGAGCTTCGTGGAATGCACGAAGTCGGCGACGACCTGGTCCATCCCCGCGCGATCGAGCTCTCGCGGCACCTGGCTATCCGGATAGTAGGGAAGGGGTGAGGCCGCGACGATCGGCCACGCGCCCGTCGGCAGTGGGCGGTCCATGCCCTCCCACATCAAGCACGTCGCGCCCTTCCTGCCGGCGTGGCCGAGCTGAATGCCCAGCTTCGCGCGGCTGTGCGCGCGCGCGAAGTCGAGGACGCGCTTCCACGCCGCGGCTTGCGCCGCGTTCCACAGCCCTGCGCATCCCGGCGAGATGCGGGCGTCGGCGCTGACGTTGGTCATCTCGGTCATGAGAAGGCCCGCACCACCAATGGCGCGGCTGCCGTAGTGCACGAGGTGCCAATCACCGACCACGCCGTCCGTCGCCATGTACTGACACATGGCTGACACCCCGACGCGGTTCGGCAACGTGAGCCCGCGCAGCTGCAGTGGCGCGAACATCGGCGATCCCTTGCCGTCGCCGGCGAAGCCCGCATCCACCCTCGCCACGAGCTGCGGATCGCGCTTCTTGAGGTTCTCGTGGTTGATTCGCAGCGATCGGGTGAGGAGGCTGAAGGTGAACGTGAGCGGGTCGAGCTTGTCGTGATAGCGCTCGGTCTCCTCGAACCAGCGCAGGCTGGTGTCGGCCGCGCGCTGCACGCTCTCCACGGCGGGGCGACGCTCTCGTTCGTACCGCTCGAGCGCTCGCTCGAGGTCGTCCGGCTCGTGTTGCAACGCCTCGGACAGCGCGATGGCGTCCTCCATCGCGAGCTTGGTGCCGGAGCCGATGCTGAAGTGTGCCGTGTGGGCCGCGTCGCCGATCAGCACCACGTTGCCCGCGTGCCAGCGACGATTCTTCACCATCGGAAACTGGCGCCAGGTCGAGCGATTGGTGAGGAGCGCATGGCCGTCGAGCCGGTGCGCGAAGAGCTGCTCGCAGTAGCGGGCGGTGGCGACTTCGTCGGCGGGCACGAGCCCGGTGCGGGCGAACGTCTCTTCGGTGCACTCGACGATGAATGTGGAGGCGTTGGGCTCGTAGCGATACGCGTGCACCCGGAACAGGCCGGCGTCGTTGCGATCGAAGTAGAACGTGAAGGCGCCGAGTGGCTGCGTGGAGCCGAGCCACACGAAGCGGTTCGGTCGCAGATCGACTTGCGGCTGCAGCGTCTCGCCGAAGTGCGTCCGGGCTGCGCTGTTCACGCCATCGGCGGCGACGACGACATCGTGATTCTCGACCAGCTCCGTCAGCGACGGCTCGTCGCCGAAGCGCAGCTCCACGCCGAGCTCGCGGGCGCGCGCCTGCAGGATGCTCAGCAGACGACGACGCTCGAGGCCCGCGAACCCATGACCCGTGGAGGTGAAGCGCTCGCCGCGGACGAAGACGTCGATGTCGTCCCAGTGCGAGAACGCGGCGCTGATGGCAGCGTGGCTCTGCGGATCGGCGCGCGCGAAGGTCTCGAGCGTGGCGTCGGAGAAGACGACGCCGAAGCCGAAGGTATCGTCGGCGCGGTTGCGCTCGTACACGGTGACGGCACGCGAGGGATCGGCGCGCTTGGCGAGGATGGCGAAGTAGAGGCCCGAGGGGCCTCCGCCCAGGCAGGCAAGGGTACGCGCGCGCGGCACGGCGGGCAGACTACACCAACCGGCCGACGCGATCGTTACGGCTGCGGCGCCGCCTCGGGGCCACCGATGGTGCTCTCGATGACGGTTTCGTCCTTCCCCTTGATGGAGAGCAGCGTGGTGCCCGCGACGACGCTCTGGTCCGCTCGCAGCACCCGCTTGCGGCTGAGGGACAACGCGCTCGCGACCTCGATGTCGTGGACCCGGGTGGTATTGTCCCGCGGGGGCTCACTCACGCGGACGGAGCCCGACCACAGGAGGACGTGACCGCCGTTCGGCAGCTCGAAGCGCGAGCCGTCGCCCTGACGAGTGACGTTGACCTTGGTGCCCCTTGCAAGCGGTGCAGACTTCGCGGGATCGAACACCTCATCCACATGGCCACCCGTGACGAGCAGCGCTTGCGCCAGGCCGTGGTGGCCATGACGCGCAGCTGCAACCGCGAGCTGATTGATGTGGCGCGAAATCTCGGCGTACGCACTGGCGGCCGGGACTTGCTCTCGCCGAGGGTGGGCGCCGGCCGGAGAAGCGAGGCCAGCCAAGATGAGCGAAGCGAAGACGAACGGACGCATGGTGAAACCTCCGAGTGCGGGAACGAGCAAGCGTTGGTCCAGCGCGAGCGCTCGAGATTTCGGCCGCTTGGCGCACACGGCGCCCGAAGCGCCAGCAGCTACTGGGGTCCATTGACCCCGGATATCGGTGGCCCGTCGGGAGGCTGCAGCTATAGTGACGGCTCGCGCATCTTCCGGAGCTCGCCATGGATTTCCGCCTCCTGCTTTCCACGTTCGCCGCCATCTTCCTCGCCGAGCTCGGCGACAAGACGCAGCTCGCCGCCCTCGCGCTGTCGTCGGGCAGCAAGTCGAAGTGGGCCGTGTTCCTCGGCTCGGCGCTCGCGCTGGTCACGTCTTCTGCGATCGCGGTGCTCGCGGGCGGATGGGTCTCGCGCCACGTCTCGCCAGTCTGGCTGCGACGCGCGGCCGGCGGTGCCTTCGTCATGATGGGCGCTTGGTTTCTGCTGCGGCCTCCGGAGTGATGAGGCGTATCATCCTGCCGCCATGACCACCGCCATCTCTGTGAAGGCCGGCTTCTCCGGCAGCATCGGTGACACACCTCTCATCCGGCTGCAGCGTCTGAGCGAGGAGACGGGTTGCGAGATCCTCGGCAAGGCCGAGTTCCTCAACCCCGGCGGATCGGTGAAGGATCGCGCCGCAAAGTTCATCATCGAGGACGCCGAGCGTCGCGGCACGTTGAAGCCTGGCGGTACCGTTGTCGAAGGCACCGCCGGCAACACCGGCATCGGCCTCGCGCACCTCTGCGCGGCACGCGGCTATCGCTGCGTCATCGTCATCCCGGAGACGCAGTCTCCCGAGAAGATGGAGCTCCTGCGCGTGCTCGGCGCCGAGGTCCGTGCGGTGCCGGCCAAGCCGTATCGCGATGACAACAACTACCAGAAGGTCGCCGGCCGCCTCGCGAGCGAGCTCCCGAACGCGGTCTGGGCCAACCAGTTCGACAACGTCGTGAATCGCGACGCGCACTACCAGACCACCGGTCCCGAGATCTGGCGCGACACCGCTGGCAAGGTCGACGCGTTCGTCTGCTCGACGGGCACCGGCGGCACCTACGGCGGGGTCTCGCGCTACCTCAAGGAGCAGAGTAGCAAGGTGAAGACGGTGATCGCCGATCCGCATGGCAGCGCCATCCACAGCTGGGCCAAGACCGGCAAGCTCGTGCTCGAAGGCAGCTCCATCACCGAGGGCATCGGCAACTCGCGCGTCACCGCCAACCTCGAGGGCGCCCCGATCGATGACGCCCTACGCATCGATGATCAAGCGGCCGTCACGATGGTGTATCGCTTGCTGCGCGAAGAAGGCCTCTACGTGGGCGGCTCGTCGGGCATCAACGTGGCGGCCGCGGTCGAGCTCGCCCGACAGATGGGCCCGGGCCACACCATCGTCACGCTGCTGTGCGATCGCGGTGGCATGTACTTCCAACGGCTCTTCAACCAGGCATGGCTCGCCGAAAAGGGGCTCGTGACGTGAGCGCGACTGCTCCGCGCTACTTCGGGAAGCACACGCCGTAGCCGAGCTCGCTGTACACGCTGCACTTCTCGTTGCTGCGACAGTCGTTGGCGCTGAGGCAGTACGCGCGGCACACGCCGTCGTTGGCCAGGCTGGCGCCATCGCAGTCGAGTCGGTACTCGCCGCACTTGTACGTAGACCCACCATACGCGCAGGTGGTGCCGCGCAGATCATCGGCACACGCGTAGCCATGGATGCTCGGCACGTAGGTACACACGTCGGATGGCAGGCAGGTACCCGATGAGGCGGGCGTGCACGCGGTGCCTGCCGTGGAGCAAGAGCCGAGGGCTCCGCCACCCGAGCACGTGCCGACTGCGCAAGGTCCGCACGCGACGCTCGCGCCGCTGCACTTGAGCGAGTAGGTCGTGCCGCATCCCTTGCGAATGCCGAAGTGCCAAGCGGCCTCGAGCTCGGCACAGGTCTCGGGCTGACAGCACGCGCCGTCGACGCACGAGTAGCTCGGACACTGCGAGCCTGCGGTGCAGGCTACGCAGCGGGACTGGTTGGCACAGAGGGGGGCCGATGGTCATCATCAGTGGGTATCGCTCTGTTGCGCACAACCTCAACGTGGCCGGCGCGAAGGACTCGCAGCACTGCCACGGACGCGCTGCCGATGTCACCATCATCAACGTGGACCCTGCGAACGTTCACGCCTGCGTGCTCGAGCTGTACCAGCAGGGGCGGCTGCCGATGCTTGGGGGTTTAGGAAAATATTCTGGATGGTCGCATCTCGACATCAGACCGCAGACACCTGCCGGGCATCTGGCCCGGTGGAACGGATAGGCTAACGAGAGGCGCGTTTCTTGGCTGGACGTTTCGCTGGCAACTTGTCCAGCAAGTCGTCGAGCTGCGCACCGATCTTTGCGGTTGCAACTCGCGCTTCCGCTAGCTCCTTCAGCATAGATTTTTGAGCTTTGATGATCGCAAATCGTTCTCCGGTCTCCGCGCCGTGGCTCACGGCTTCTCGAAGTAGGTCGTTTGCGAGCGTCTGATACGGCTTGCCGTGCTTCTTGCCCAGTTCGCGAAGCTTCAGCAGCACGTCCTCGGGCACCATGATGGAGATGCGCACGCGGACGTTCTTTGGCTCGAAAGCGTCAGCTGGAAGCGAGACGTTTCCGTACTCAACACTCGCACCCTCCGCCAGTCGGATTCCGTCCTGGTTAGTCTTCGCCGAAGATTTCATCCCATTGCTCCTGTAGGTAGTGCTGCCTGATCTCGAGTTCGGCCAAAATGGCTTTGAGCGCTATCGAGTCGAACCCGTACGCTTTGCCCATCACGGCGAGATCAGCGATTCGGACCCGGACCTCTGCGCCTGGCGCCATCACGTGAACGTGTGGCGGTTCGTGATCGTTGGAATGGATGCGGACAACGACCTTGCCCCATTCCAGCCTGAGAATCACGGGCATATGTAGAAAGTATATATATACGTCGGAGATGTCAAGCGCACTACTTTCGTGCGTTCGCCTTCGCCCAAGCCTTGTATCCGGCCGTGCGGCGATGGTCGGCGCAGAACCCGCCGTAACGCGGGCTGAAGACGTTTGGGCAGCCGTCCACGGGGCACGTCCGCTTGGGACGCTTGCGGCCCTTAGTGCGCACGCGGGGAGCGGGCAGGGCGAGCGGCTCCGCTGGACGCTGCTCGGCGCGGCGGTCCTCGATGGCGCCGATGCGCATGAGCGCCAGCAAGATAGGACCTAGCTCGCCGTCAGACGCCTTGCGAATCGAGGCGATGAGCAGGGCGCGGAGGGAGTCGGCGAGAGACATGGGCGCGACGATGCCGGGCGGTGGATGCGCTGTCAAATCCCCGAATGTGTACCAAGTTTGTGTACCAAGTACGTAACTTCTCAAAAAGTGACGGCAGCCAAGGCAGCCACATCGTCAAATCGCCCAATACTGCACGAATTCAGCGACTCGATTGAGAGCCGCCGGCACTTT
>JAYUBF010000087.1:0-7197 GCA_043741435.1 Myxococcales bacterium | reverse complement strand
CTCGTTCCAGCTCGACCACCCGCGCCTGCGACAACGCGAGTCCTCGCTCCAGCTCACCCACTCGGGCGAACAACTCGTCGAGTCGGTTCACCCCAAGGAAGGGATCACGCTTCGATCACTCGGTCGATCGATTTTTTGCGTCCGTCATCCATCTGATCGAAATCATCCGGTTCTTTCTTTCCAGGCCGGGGCTTGTTCCGCGGTCCGCGCTATCGCAGGGGGGGTGAACGACTACCGTGTAGCCGAACTGGGGTCATCTGACCCTGCCTGGTGCTGGAAGCCCCAGCTGCCACCGGGTCAACCATCTGAGATCGCTACGGTTATTATGGCTTTCTTCTTGTAATCAAACAGTTCTGTGCGGCGTCTGGCAGTCATCGTTTCGATCCTGAACCTGGGTGCACTCGCACTGGCGGGATGCCTGCCGGCGCCGATGGTCGACTTCCACGGCCGGGAAGCAGACGACGACGCGGTCGCCGACGGACTGACCAGCGGATCCACCGTCAGCGACGCGACGCGCGGCAACGCATGCACGACCGGCGCGATCAAGCCGCTGTCGCTCCAGATCCTCGGCGAGATGCGCTGCCTGCGCCCCGACGACATCGAACAACTGCCGAGCCCGCGCCACGTCGACTTTGCCTCGGTGGTGCTGCCGTTCATGAGCACGCACGCTGCGGACGCCGTGCGAGAGATCGACAACCAGGGCACTTCGCTCCACGTCGAGAGCGGCATGCGAACGGTGGCGCAGCAGTTCATGTTGTACGCGTGGGCGAGGGATCAGCGTTGTGACATTCCGGTGGCTGCGCGGCCCGGCCGCTCGCTCCACGAGACCGGTCAAGCGCTCGATGTGAGCGGCACGAGCAACGCAAAGACCGTGCTGCGCGATCACGGCTTCGTGGACAACGTGGCGGGCGACGCACCGCACTTCTCGCTCGCCGCAGCGACCAACCTGTCTGGCGTCGGCGTGCAAGCGTTCCAGCGCCTGTGGAACCGCAACAACCCGGACGACATGATCGCAGAAGACGGCTCGTATGGTGCGCAAACGGAGCAACGCATCGCGCTCGCGCCGGCCCTCGGCTTTCCCGTGGGAACGTGCAGCACGAACGTGACCACCCCGGATCCGACGCCCACACCGACGCCGGATCCCAACCCGACGCCGGGTCCCACACCGACGCCGGATCCCACACCGACGCCGGATCCCACACCGACGCCGGACCCCACACCGACGCCGGATCCCACACCGACCCCGACGCCGGATCCCGCGTACGAGCCCGACATGGCGCAGCCCCTGCCCGACTTCGCCCAGCCGCAGCAAGAAGGCAACGAGCACGAGGCGGCGGACATGTCGACGCCGAAGAAGGGCGCATCCGTGCAGGCCATCCAGCAGCCCGGCTGCTCTGCGATTCCGGGGACGACGAGCTCGGGTCAGCTCGCGCTCCTCGTGCCTGCGCTCGTGTTCCTGCTGTTGCGCCGCCGCCGCCGCGACTAGCGGACTACGCCGTCAGGCTACGACTTCGTGCTGGCGGCGACGTAGCTGGCAATGCGCAGCTCATCGTCGATGCCGAGCTCGAGGAACCGCACCCCAGCAGCGCGGAAGCTACCTTCACTGCGCTCGAAGAGCAGGCGACCGGCGACCTGCAGCGCCTCACCACCATCCGGCAGCTCGAACTCGAGGTGGACGACCGGGCCTTCGATCTGCGCGCTGTCCTCGCACAGCGGCTTGGTGTCTGGCGCGCGCCGGAGCCGCATCCCGCTTCGGCTCAGATCCACGGCCAAGGCGAGCTCGACGGCTTCGTCGGTGGCGCTACGAACTGCGGCGACGAAGGGCGCGCGGTACGAGGTGCGACGTTCTCGTTGGATTTGGCGGCGTTCGATCACGAGGAGTGAGTGTCGAGCCTCCGACCTCGCGACGCAAAAAAAATTTCAGGCGAGCGAATGCGTCGGTGCGCCCGCGGGAATGGTGTCGAACCAACGACGCGTCGGCGCCGTGTCGACCCCGAGGACCTGGAAGCCGGGCAGCACCAGGTCTCGTAACGTCGAGCAGACGAGTTCGTCTACGTCGTGCCAAGGCACGCACCCGTGCGCGGACAGATCGATTCGCAACGCGGGCGCGCTCCGCCAGCTGCGCAGGATGCCGTCGCACATCCCGGGTACCACGCCACCCACGATGGCACGCACGTCGTCGCCGAGCGTGGGCATCGCGAGCAGGCCCCATCCCAGGCGTGCATGGTCGACCTCGTCGGCAAGCAGCAGGTGCGTGAGCTCGCGAATACCAGTCGCCGTCGCTCGCTCGCATGTGTTTCCTGCGGCTTGACCGGACCCGACGCGACGAGATCGCGACACCGTGGTCGCGTTTTCGAGTGTCTCTACTTGGTGCCGAGCGCGCGCGAGATCTTGGCGAGCAGGTCATCGAGCTGGAACGGCTTCGTCACGTAGAAGCGAGCCCCCACGTTGATGCCGTCGATCATGCTGCGCGGGTCGGTCTTCGCTGTGAGGAAGATGACCGGGATCTTCTGCGTGTTGTTGTGTCCCTTGATGGCTTTCACGAACTCCATGCCATCGAGGTTGGGCATCATCACGTCGCAGATGATGAGATCGGGCTTGACCGATTCGAGCTTCATGAGGCCATCGAGACCGTCGCCAGCGACGGTGACCTCGAAGCCCTGCGCCATGAGCTGCTTGTAGATGAGGGTTTGTACGGCCGGCTCGTCTTCGAGGACGAGGATCTTTCGGCCGCGGCCGTCGATCGTGCTCATGGGCTCGTTTCGCGCAGCGAGCGCGCGTCCTCGAGGAGGAAGTTGGGCACGCCTTCCGTGACTCGGAATCCCAGCTGACAACGCTTGCACTGCAGCTCGGACTGACCGCTGTCCGTTGCGGGAGCAAGCTCTCCACGACACCGGGGGCAGCGCAGGATCGACATCAGCTCGGGTGCGACCATGGGGGACTGCTCGTCGGTGGGCATCGCGCGGCCAGAGTGCCACTCCGGCCGGGCACTGTAAAGCGGACTACGCCTTCGACTTGTCGGGGGTCGGACGAGACAGACGTGGGCCGGAGATCGTGGGCGTGTCTCGCAGGACGAACGGAGCCGACACGCCATCGCGCCACTGGCGCAGCTCCGCGCAGCGAGAGTCGTCGGCGCCGCTCACCACGAGGTGGGTGAAGGCGAGCGCCGCATCGTCCGATGCCCAGGTGCCCGTGTTGAAGTAGACGGCGCCGTTCGGCAGCGCGACGCGCTCGGGTGCGTGGGAGTGACCGAACACGATGAGCGGTGCGCCGACGAGCGCCTGCACCAGCGTGGGCACCGACCGCAGGCGCTCCGCCGAAGACTCGAGGCGCAGCCGACCCAAGAGGTCGTTGATGCCGAGGCACACGGCGAGCGTGGCGAGTGGCGCCCAGTAGCGCAGCGGACCTTGCAACGAGAAGAACAATGCGAGCGCCACACCGACGCTGAAGCCACCGAGGAGGACGCGGTCGACGAAGAGCGCGCGCAAGACACCGAAGAAGCGACGCGTGACCGGGACGCGATGGAGCGCGGCGAGCCCGTGCAACTTGTCCTCGGTGAGGCGCCACTGATGTGACAGCGCGCGCAATCGGATGAGGTGGATCTGCCGACGTTCGTGATCGGCGCGCATCGCGTACCAGGCCTCGACCACCTTCCACACGAGGAGCCCGTAGAGATAACAGATGCGCGACATGCCCTTGAAGCCGAGCGCCGAGGCCCACTTCACGTAGTTGACGATGCCCCAGTGCTCGGCGGTGTGCGGGTCGTATTCGGGGATCTGATTCGCGAAGTAGCGCATGCCGGCGTGCGCCATCGAGATGGCGAAGCGGCTCTTGCTGCGACGCGGCCGAGCGCCCCTCTTTTGCTGGGCTGCTGGCCCGGCCGAGACGGGTGCAGCCTCGGGTGCAGGCTCTGCCGGTTCTGGCACCTTGAGCGGCACCGGGTTCAGCTGGAAGTCGAACGCGCAGTACTCGTCGAACTGGTGACCGTGCTCGATGTAGATGCAGTTCTCCTGATAGTAGAACCAGGGGCAGAACTGCACGCGAGCGACGAACGCGGCGCGCTCGTCTTGCGACGCTTGATCGACGATGCCATCGGCAGCGCCGACTCCGAGCGACAGTGCGCTCAGCCACTCGACGAAGGTGCGCTGCACCATGTCGTAGTGGAACTCTACGTCGTGGTTGCCAACGATGATGACGAGCTCGTTGCCAGCGCAGACGAACTCACCGAGCGCCGTGAACACGCCACGGTGACGCACGATGACGCGCTCGAGCTTCTTCTGCGCAGCGCGCTCGTCGAAGCCGAGACCGTAGAGCCGATCTTCGTCGATCGAGGGATTTGCGATGGACGGATCGATCCCGGCCACGTCGGCCTCGGGCAGGATCTTCATCGACATGAAATCGACCATGTCGCCGTTGACGACGAGGCGCCACGGTCGGCCATCGTCGCGACGCTCCGTGTGGTGTCGCAGGAACTTCTCGAACTCGCGCTCGAGCTTCACCAGATGGCGGAGGTATGACATGCCCGTCCCACCTGGCCGCAAATCTTCGCCGAGGTGCAGGTCAGAGACGACCAGCAGATTGTGATCCGTCTGTGGAGTCGACTGCGTCATGACAATGAAATTCGAATTCCTTCTTTTAGAGTGTGCTTGTAGGGGCGCTTCTGACAAGCACTATGTGCAAAATGGCGTCCAAAACTTGGCACTTTCGCGCAACGGGTAGGTCTGCCGATACCGTCGAGAAATTCGATTTGGCCCTTTCGGTTTTGGATGCACCAAGACTAACGCGGTGCGGTTTGATCGAATGGCGCACCGTGTTATATCCGGACGCAATCGCGCCATGACTTCACTCGCCGCTTCTCTCATCGGGTCCCTGTCCAATCCCACCGGCAAGCCGTTCATCTTTGCCGTGCTACTGGTGGCCGCCCACCTGTTCTTTTTGTGGACGGTCTTACGTCTCGTGCGCTTCATGCGCATCGGGCGCCCGGAAATCCCCGTCGACCACATTCCTGATCGCGTCGGGTCGGTGCTGGTTTATTGGCTCGGGCAGAAGAAGGTGCCCGAGAAGACGGCGTACGGCGCGCCCCCAGGCTTCACCTCGGTGCACCACCTCATCATCTTTTGGGGCTTCCTCACCATCACGGTCGGCACCGTCGAGCTGTGGCTCAATGGGCTGAACCCGATGTGGGACTTCTCCTCACTCGGGCCCCTGTATCACCCACTCAAGTTCTTCATCGACGTCTTCAACCTGCTCGTCATCTTCGCCGTCGGCTTCGGCTTTTTCCGCCGATTGGTCGTGAAGCCTCGCCTCATCCCCATGTCGGTCGAGGCCGCGCTGATCCTCGGCGCCATCGGTTTGCTAATGGTCACGCACTTCGGCTTCCACGGCTTCCGCATGGTTTCCGCTCGCGAGGTCGAGACGTACGCGCCCGTGTCCGCGCAGGTCGCGCGCATGTTCTCCGACGTCGATCCGTCGACGGCGCACGTGGTGTCGGAGATCAACTGGTGGGTCCACATCGCGATCCTGCTCGCGTTCCTCAACTTCATTCCCTACTCGAAGCACATCCACATCCTCGGCTCGATGCCGAACATTTTCTTCCGCAACCTCGGTCAACGCGGCGTGATGCCGAAGCTGAACCTCGAGGACGAGACGGATTGGGGCGTCGGCCGCATCGAGGGCTTCACGCAGAAGTCGCTGATGGATCAATACGCGTGCACCGAGTGCGCGCGCTGCTCGAACTTCTGCCCCGCGTACAACACCGACAAGCCGCTCTCGCCAATGCACCTCATCCACGACCTGCGCGACGAGATGATCGAGCGCGGCTCCATCGTGGCGCGCATCCAGGCGCTGAAGAGCGAGATCGCGGACCAGAAGACCGCCTTTTCGCAGATCGGCGCCTGGTCGGCCAGCAGCCCCGATGGTGAGAGCTCCGGCCACGACACCGCAGCGCTCGCGCCACTCCACGCGGCGCTCACCGAAGCCCAGGCTGCGCACGATGCGTTGCCCCCGATGGTAGGCGGTCGCATCAAGGACGAGACGCTATGGGCGTGCACCACGTGCGGCGCGTGCCAAGAGGTCTGCCCGGTCTTCATCGATCACCCGCTCAAGATCTTGCAGATGCGGACGCACCTCGTGCTCACCGAGTCTCGTATGCCCTCGGAGCTCGCACGCACGTTCCAGAACCTCGAGAAGAACAACAACCCGTGGGGCATCGCTGCCGAGAAGCGGATGGAGTGGACCGAGGGTCTCCTCGTGCCCACGCTCGAGACCAATCCCGATCCGGAGTACCTCCTGTTCGTCGGCTGCGCGGGCGCGTTCGACGATCGGATCAAGAAGTCGATGCGGGCGCTCGTCGAGGTGCTGCACGCGGCCGAGGTGAGCTTCGCGGTGCTCGGCAACTCGGAAGGTTGCTCGGGTGATCCCGCGCGCCGCGCCGGCAACGAGTATCTGTTCCAGACGCAGGCCGCGCAGAACATCACGGCGATGAACGAAGCGAAGGTGCGCAAGGTCGTCGCCAGCTGCCCGCACTGCTTCCACACGATCAAAAACGAGTACCCGCAGTTCGGCGGCAACTTCGAGGTCATCCACCACACGAAGCTCATCGCCCGCCTCCTCGGGGAGGGCAAGCTCAAGCCAGAACAGTCAATAGGCGAGAAGAGCGGCATAAAGGTCACCTATCACGACAGCTGTTACCTCGGCCGCTGGAACGGTGAGTACGACGCGCCGCGCGAAGCCGTCATGGCGGTCACCAAAGCGACGGGCGCGAGCTACGTGGAGCTGCCACGCAACAAGGAGCACGGCTTCTGCTGCGGCGGCGGCGGTGGTCGCATGTGGATGGAAGAGCACATCGGTACGCGGGTGAACATCAACCGCACCGAAGAAGTCATCGACTCCGGCGCCGACATCGCCGCGGTCGGTTGCCCGTTCTGCACCATCATGCTCACCGACGGAATGAAGGCGAAGAACGCCGAAGAGAAGGTTCAGATCCTCGACGTGGCCGAGGTCATCGCGAAGTCGTTGCGGCGCAAGGCGAAGGCCAAGGCGTCCGACACATCGACGTCTTAGTCCGTACGCTTCTCAGCTTGATCGCGCGCGAGCGCATCGAGGAGGCGCGCGACGCCGAGCTCGGCGGCACGGTCCTGCGACCAGTCGATGGCAGTGGCATCGCCCTGGTGACGAATGACGCGCGCCATGAGGTCG
>JAYUBF010000086.1:0-7207 GCA_043741435.1 Myxococcales bacterium | reverse complement strand
TCCTCGGGGGCGAACCGGTCTTCCCTCGAACGCGCCTCTCCGTGCGTCACATCGGCGCCGTGCTCGAACGCGCCGGAGGGCTCGAAGAAGTCCGCGAGGACTACCCAGCGTTGACCAAGCGCGACCTCACCTACGCGCAGCTCTTCGTACGAGCGTACCCGCGCCGTGGTCGACCGCCGGAGCAACGTGAAGCTCGTCCTTGACGAGAACCTCTCGACGAAGATCGCCGAGCTTCTCCGAACGGAAGGCGTCGACATCATCCACCTTCGCGAGCGGCGCATGCTCGGCGCGACCGATCACGCCGTGCTGGACAAAGCCTTCCAGGAAGACCGCGTGCTCGTGACGATGAACGTCGCTGACTTCGAGAAGCTGGCGGCGGCGCGAGATGTCCACGCTGGCATCGTGCTCGTCACGCCGGGCGGCCTCCTGCGTGCAGAACAGCTGGTGATCGTGCGGGCTGCGCTCGCCCATCTCGACGGGATCGACATGGTGAACCGCGTCCTGCGGGCGGACCTCGATGGGTCCATGACGTTCGAGGACTTGCCTCCCGCTCGTTGACCAGGCGCGCGAGTATCGGTTCCTCAAGACGAGTGAACGCGCGCTTTGGGCGTCCAGGTGGGGGAATAGGTGGGGGAAGCGTCCAGAAAGGGGGTCTCGGAGCACTTTCGCCGTCGCAGCGCGAGGTCCTGTTGTAGGCCAGCGATAATGTCCGCTTAACAGGCCAGGGAAAATGTCCGCCCTTCTGCGATGACAGGAGGATGGAACTGCCGTACCTTGGCCTCAAGGCTCGGGCCGATGGCGTGCCCGGACTGCGCTGCGACCGCTGCGGCTGGGAGACGCTGCCCGGCGACACTATCAACGCGGCCCTGCACGCGGTCGCGGCCCTGCTCCTTCACCAGGAGGAGCGGCTGGAGGTCGACCGTGCCCGCTACCTGCGCAAGTACCTCGCGCTCACCCAGGCCGAGCTGGCCAAGCGCATGAGCGTCACCCGGAAGACCGTCAACCAGTGGGAGACCACCGGGGACATCTCACCGCAGAACGACCTCATCCTGCGCGTGCTGGTCTACGCCCAGCTCACTGAGACGAGGAGACCCAAGGCCGGTGTCCTCGACCATGTGCGGACGGCCCCGCCCAGTGCGAGGCCTCGTCCGCTCGTCGTCGAGAACCTGAGCAAGGCAGCCTGATCCTCAGCGACGGCGCGTGCCGACCCAGGGAACTTTGGGCGAGAGAAGATTCGCGAGCTGCCGCAAATACGCTGCACTCGAACGAGGGCGGGCCCGCAGAAGCGAGTGAACGCGTGAGCCCGCGGGAAGAGTAGACGATACACCTCGTCCGGCTCGTCACCATGCCATCGAGGACTTCCACCCTCCGCGCCTGAGGTCAGGAGGTTCAAGATCGCGCCAGTCCCCCAAAGGAAGTCCATACCCAGGATGCCCTGGATGGCGACGCCGTGGTCCATCTCACCAACCTCGACCTCAAAGCCATCGAGGCCCATGTCGCCGACGGCCAGGCGATCGACGCGCATCGCACACCGATCCAAGGGCGCTCCTCGATCTGAAGCTCGGCGTTCTGCGAATGCACGAAGTACAGCTCACGCTCGCGCTGGGCGCGGTGCAGCTCCCGGTACCGCTGGTACGCCGCGGCCCCATCGGCGCAGACTTCAACCACGGCAATCTGGTCGAGCACCCGGTGGCCATCTGCGGAGTGAGCCTCCAGCGCCTCGATGACGAGCCACTGGTCGGGGTGAAGCTTCGTCACGTCGCGCCACTGTATGACCAAGCGCCCGTAGCAGGCGCATCACGACTCAACAACATCCCGCTTGGACCACGCGGCGGAGCGGCTCGAACTTTTGCCACGCCGTTGCCACGACGCAACGGAAACAGGTGGCAAGAGACGGAACGAGGTGGGTCTCGGTGGATCGAGGCGGTGTTACCGATGTCTGCGTAGATGCTGGACAAGTTGACTTGACTTGTTGCAATCGAAGTGCAAAAGTAAGTGTTGTTCCATGTTGGGTCGTCCCTCGCAATCACAGTTCCTTCGCGGCCTCGCTGCGTGCTTGGTCGTTGTTACGCTTACGGCGCAGCTGCTGAGCCTCGCGCACGTCGCGACGGTCAGCCACGTCACCTGCGCGGAGCACGGTGAGTCGGTCGAGCTGAGCGGTGTCTCGGAGGGCGAAAGCCACCATCACGCGGGCACCTGCCTGCGCCAGGCCGAGGCAGCCTCCGACCACCACGACCACTGCGTCATCGCTTCTTTCCGCAGGGAACGCTCCACTTCTGCGCCGTCGCTGCACACCGGCCTCGAGCTCACGCCGCCGGCGTACGCGCTGTCGTTCGCGCGCATCGCTTCCGCTGCCGCGCCTCCGATCGCGCTGATCCGCCTCGCCCCAAAGCTTCCCCCGCCTTCGCACGCCTAGCCACTCGCGGATCGCTTGCGATCTGCATTCGCCTCGGTTCGTGCTCGCGGCGTGCGTTTTGCGCACGTCGCCGAAGGAGCTTTCGTGATCTCGCGTTGTGTCTTCCTGTCGTTGCTGCTGGTTTGCGCGCGTCCTCTGCACGCGCAGCCGATTCCCAAGCTCACGCCTCCCACGCCGACGCACAGCGTGAAGGCGGAGTTTCCGGTCGATGCCCTCGCCGAGCAGAAGGAGGGCAGCGTCACGATCCTCGCCACGCTCGGCAAGGATGGCGTGGTGAAGGCGGCCGAGGTCGCCGAGTCGAGTGGTGATGCGCGGCTGGACAAGGCCGCGCTCGAGGCCGCGCTCGGCTGGCGCTTCACGCCGGCGCTCCAGGATGGAGTGGCGATCGAGAGCCAGATCCGCATCCCGTTCCACTTCCACCTCGTGGAGCACAGCCCCGAAGAGCACAAGCCTGCGACGAAGCCGGAACCGCCCAAACCGGAGTTGAAGCCGGAGCCGGTTGCGACACCGGATGCGAACGCGACGCCGGATCCCACACCGACGCCGAAGGATGCGCAGTACCAGAGCAACGTCCGCGGCTCCAAGGATCCACCGAGCCGCGGCGCGTCGGATTACCACGTAGACGTGGAGAAGCTCTCCATCGTCCCCCGCAACAACGCGTCGGACTTCCTCAAGCTGGCGCCGGGCATCCTCCTCACCAACGCCGGCGGCGAGGGCCATGCCGAGCAAGTGTTCCTCCGCGGCTTCGACGCGCGGGAAGCGCAGGACATCGAGTTCTCCGTCGACGGGGTGCCCATCAACGAGGTCGGCAACCTGCATGGCAATGGCTATGCGGACACGCACTTCATCATCCCGGAGCTCGTGCAGTCGTTGCGCATCGTGGAAGGTCCCTTCGATCCGCGACAAGGCAACTTCGCGGTCGCGGGATCTGCCGACTATCACCTCGGTCTCACGAAGCGCGGGCTCACCGCGCAATTCACCGTGGGCAACTTCGGCGCGTATCGCTTGCTTTTGACGTGGGCGCCAACGACGGGAAGCCCCGGCACCTTCGTCGCCGCGGAGCTGTACCAGACTCGCGGCTACGGACAAAACCGCGATGGTCGTCGCGCGACGGTGATCGGCCAGTACGAAGGCCGGCATGGCGCCGTCGATCTGCGCGTCACCGCCACTGCGTATCTGTCGAGCTTCCACACCGCCGGTGTGTTGCGCGACGATGATCAACGCTCGGGACGCGTCGGCTTCTACGACACCTACGACGCGCGCCAGGGTGAAGATGCATCGCGGTACTCGCTGGCGATGGAGCTGGGCTCCCGCGTCGGCAGGGTGGCGCTCCACAACACCATCTTCGGCATCGCGCGACCGCTGCGCATCCGGGAGAACTTCACCGGCTTCCTGCTCGACGTCCAGGAGCCATTGCAACAACCGCACGGCCAGCGGGGCGACCTCATCGACATGTCGATGATGGAGTGGACCGTCGGTAGCAAGGGCTACGCGAAGCTGAGCGGGCGCGTGCTCGACCAGCTCCAGGAGCTCGAGGTCGGCTACTTCGCGCGCGGAGACTTCGTGTCGGCGCAGCAACAACGCATCGAAGCGTCGACGGGACACCCGTACCACACCGACACCAACCTCGAGTCGAAGATGGGGAACATCGGGCTCTACGCCGATGCCAATCTTCGGTTCTCGAAGTGGCTTGCATTGCGTGGCGGTGCGCGCGGCGAGCTCTTCACCTACGACGTGAACGATCTGTGCGCGGTGCAATCCGTCTCGAAGCCGTCGCCCAGCAATCCGCCGGGAGACGCGTCGTGCCTGAGCCAGCAAGCATTCGGCGCCTACCGTGAGCCGAACCAGCGCGCCTCGACCGTGTCGGCCGCATTCTTGCCACGCGGCTCGTTGATCCTCGGCCCGTTGTGGGGCTTCGGCGCGTCCGCCAGCGCTGGCAAGGGCGTGCGCTCGATCGATCCGCAGTACATCACGCAGGACGCCAGCAGCCCATTCGCGAGCATCAACGCGTACGAAGGCGGCCTCACCTACAACCGGAAGTTCCGCGACAGCATCGATCTGCAGGTTCGCTCGGTCGTGTTCTACACGCACGTCGATCGCGATCTCATCTTCTCCGAGACCGCGGGCCGCAACGTGCTCAGCACCGGCACCTCGCGCACGGGCTCGGCCAGCTCGGTTCGCTTCACCGGCCCATTCTGGGATCTCGCCGCCAACCTCACCTACGTGAAGGCCACCTTCGACGACACCGGGCTCCTCGTGCCTTACGTGCCCGACCTCGTGTTCCGCGCCGACGGCATGATCGGCGGAGATCTGCCGTGGTGGAAGAAGAAGCTGCGCGGCCACGCGTTGCGCGCTTCGCTGGGCGCCGGCGTGACCTACGTCGGACCGCGTCCCCTGCCCTACGGCGCACGGTCCGACACCATCGCCACGCTCGACGCCAGCGCCAACGTGGGCTGGTGGTTGGTCGACCTCTCGTTCAGCGCGCAGAACCTCACGGACGCGCAGTACCGGCTCGGCGAATACAACTTTGCGTCGGACTTCAAGGCAACGCCGTACCCGTCGCTCGTGCCGCAGCGGCATTACTCGGCTGGTGCGCCACGCACGATGTTCTTCACCGTCGCCCTCAACTACGGAGGCAACCGATGATCCGTTTCTCTGTCGTGCTCCTGTGTCTCACCGTCGGTTGCAATGGGACCACCGGCTCGGGGCTCGTCTCGTTCTCGACGGTCGCAGCGGGCTCGGGCGACATCACCGCCTCTGTGCCCTTCGAGACCGGCTCCGGCTATCGCGTGCAGCTCTCGCGCGCGAACCTGCACATCGCCGCGATCTATCTGAACGAGTCGGTCCCCACCTCGGGCGCGCAGGAATCGTCGTGCGTGTTGCCGGGCATCTACGTGGCGCAGGCCTTCGGGCCTGTCGATCTCGATCTATTGTCGGCGACGCCGGTCCCATTTCCCTTCGTCGGCGAAGGCACGGCAACGCACGCAGCAACGGCGGAGATCTGGCTCGCGGGGGGCGCCATCGATGACCCCGACGACCCTACGGTGATCCTCGACGTGGCGGGGGCCGCGGACAAGGACGGTGTCGTGTGGCCCTTTTCGGCCAGCGTCACCATCGGCAACAACCGCGCCATCCCCGTCGCGAATCCAGCGACACCCGGCGCCAACCCGATCTGTCACCAACGCATCGTCACCCCCATCCTGGTCGATCTGCTGCCGAGCGACGGTGGCGAGCTCTCGCTGAAGATCGATCCCCGCGGCATGTGGAACGGCGTCGACTTCGCGGCGCTCACCGCGGCCGATCAGATCGCCGTCGCGCCACCCGTGTATCGGATCCCCGATGCCAATGGCGGCGTCGGTGGCTCTCTGTACAAAGGCCTCGTCGCCAACGCGGGCGTCTATGCCTTCACCTTCCGATCTTCGGTGAAACAATGAACATGACCCGCGCTTTCTCCTTCGTTCTTCTCTGCGCAGCCGCCTGCGGCTCGTCTTCCAATTCTTCCGGTGGCGGCACATTGCAGCTCACCGCCTCGGGCGAGGTGCTCGCGCTCGCTGGCTACGCGTACCCACCGGCGACGCCCGACGGTCCCGCGTTCGTCGACGGCTGGGCCATCAAGTTCGAAAAGCTCCTCGTCACCGTCGACAAGCTCTCGCTCTCGGAGAACACCGATACCGCGGCGGCTGACCAGTCTCTCGTCGGCAAGCAAGTCGCCGAGGTGACGGGCCCCTGGGCGATCGATCTACACAAAGGCGGCCCGATCACCGGAAAGGGCGGTGCCGACGAGCAGGCGCTCGCGATCACCACGCTCGCCAGCCTGAACCTGAGCGGGGGTAACGGCTTCGACGAGACGCAGCGCTATGCGTTCGGCTTCAACCTCGTCGCGGGCACGACGTCGGCCAAGCGCCTCAACGTGGCGGACGCCGACGCCGACTACGCGGAGATGATCGCGAAGGGCTACGCCGTCATGTACATCGGCACCGCGACGTGGAACGGAGGCAGGACCTGCACGTCGAGTGACGACAGCTTCGACTTCGCCAAGCTTCCGACGAAGGTGAAGTTTCGTCTCGGGTTCCAATCACCCACGACCTACGTGAACTGCCAGAACCCCGACAACGATCCGGCGAAGCCCCTCGGTTCCGAGGAGCACCAGCGCGGCGTTCAGATCAAGAGCAACGCGGTCACCATCGCCCAAGCCACGGTGCACACTGATCATCCTTTCTGGGAGAGCTTCACGCACGACTCGCCCGCGCACTTCGATCAGCTGGCGGCACTCGCGAAAAAAGACGCGAGCGGCGCCTACGTGGTCACGCGCGAAGACACCGTCGGAGTGAACTACACCGCCTTCACGTTCGCCGGTGCGAAGCTGCCGTGGCGCACGTGCCTCGCCGGGTACGCGCCGCCGAACGCCAACGCGCAAATGGGCTTCGACAGTCGCTCCGTGCCCTACAACCCGAGCGGCAATCCTGCAACGTCCGTTCGTGATTACGCCGACTATCTCGCCTACAACCAGAGCACGCAGGGCCATCTCAACTCCGACGGCCTCTGTTACGTGAGCCGGGGCTACACGTCCCCACGATAGCGTCACGCGGCGTCTCGAAATCGACGCGTCTGCCTGTCGCCGACGTCGATGGACGACGGCTTGTGACGCGATACGACCGTTCAGCGATTTACGCCGTTCCCACCCTGCTCTACTGCTCGCCATTGATCTCAGCGGCTGCAAACGATCGATCTCAAAGACTTTTTCGCAACAACGACTGTTTCCTTCGTACCCGAGACGATTGCTCGTTGAGC
>JAYUBF010000085.1:0-49606 GCA_043741435.1 Myxococcales bacterium | reverse complement strand
CTCCTCCGTCAGTTGCCACCAGCAGCTTCCGTCGTCGCTCGTCGCGGCCGAGGCTCCTCGCGACGCGACGTCTCGGTCCGAACCTGACGCAGTAGTGCTAAAGAGGTCGGCAGGCCTCGGAAGGGCGCGGCGCCTGAGCACGCTGCAGTCACGAGCATGCGGGCGGCCGGGTGCTCATGTGCGTGATCGGCACGCGGCTCAGCTGCACTTGATCCCCGGCTATGGTTAGTTGTCTCCACCTCGGTCGCGTCCGCGGTGCTCTTCTCGATCACTTTCATACCTCGAAAGGCTCCCTCACCCCCTGAAGATCACGCCAAGTATCGAGAGTCAAAAACTTTAAGTGCGATCGCCCTGTCCTCTGTGCGTAGGCTGCCGCGCGATGGCCTGCCGCTTGCTATGTATTGCCCGCGATGACCGCTAACCGTCTCCACCGCACAGCGATGTTGCTTGCGACCTTAGTGGTGGTCGGCGTGGCGCCGAGTGCGCGAGGGGAGCCATCACGGTCGTATGCGCTCGCCCAAAAGCTCGTCGATGTAGCCATCCATAAACCGGCTTACTTCTTGATGCGCGCCGCGGGCCTGCAGGTGGAAGGAAGACAGAACGTGCCCCGCGAGGGCGGCGTGATCCTCGCGCCCAATCACCCGAGCGTGCTCGATCCGATCCTCGTTGGCGTGAGCTCGCCACGCCCGCAGCCGCACTTCATGGCCAAGATCGAATTGTTCCGTCGCCGACCCCTCGGCGCGGTCCTGCGCTTCTTCAACGCCTATCCGGTCGACCGCGCACATCCGTCCCTCGAGACTCGGGTGCACACGGAGAAAATGCTCAGCGCGGGCGGGCAAGTGATCATCTTCCCCGAGGGTGGCGTGCGGACGGGGGACGCATCGGTGCTCGCAACGGGAGAGCTGAAGAAGGGCGTCGGTCATTTTTCCGCGAACACCAACGTGCCGGTGGTGCCGGTGCTGGTCACCGGCACGGCAGCGGTAGAACGCAGGGTCTTTGGATGGCTGCACGGCAAGCGGTCGAAGGAGCCTTGGGTTCGCCCGCGGATCGTCTTTGGCAGGCCGTTCTCGGCGCCGCCAGACCTGAACCCAGCGGAGCGCGCGACTTGGGTTACCGACAGGCTCAAGTCCGAGTTCCGAGAAATGGCTCGGGCCGACGCTCGCTGAGGTGGATCTTCGATGGTGCGCAATCAGCGCGGTTTCGCGTTTCGTTCCGTGGAGATCCGGACCTCTAGCTTGCGACGCGCCTGCGCCGCCTACGTGCGGCACGGGCTCGTCGATCTCGAGGCATTCGTGAGTCGGCATGCACAGACACACGAGGACGTTGCATGGCAAGCGCTCGACCACGTGGATGGAGTGCCTGAAGGCCTCGACGAGGTGCGGGCGATCGCTGAAGCGAAAGCCCTCGTGAGTCACCGGGTTCAGACGGTCGGCGTAGACGACGTCCGCGCACTGTGCGCCTTCGCACGAGCGCCACGTCCACGTCGTCGCGCCGGCCGTGTGGCCTGGCGTGAGGTGCGCGGTGAACGTGACGTCTCCGAGGGATACCATGTCCCCATCTCGGACGATCATCGCAGACGCGACGCGCGGAAACTGTACCGCTCGCGCGCTTCCGGATAGGTACTGCGGATCGTCCTTCGTTGGCTGACCCGCTGCGAGAGCTGCCACGGTTTGCTCGCTGCCGACGACGCGCGCGCCGTCTGACCCAGCTCGTGGGTAGTGTGATGTCTACGCGACGGAAAGCGTTCCGCTCTGTGCACGGGCGACGGTGATTGGTATCGTCTCGCCCGCGGGGCCGGGGATCAGTCGCTTGCCGTTTCGCCCTCGCCGACTACATACGCCAGATACATCGCCAGATATATCGATCGACAAGGAGCTTCGCCAATGAAAGACGTCGCCATCGTTGCTGGTGCCCGTACCCCGTTCGGCCGCGCCATCAAGGGTAACTTGAAGGACACGCGCCCCGACACGATGGGCGCCCTCGTGATCAAAGAGGCGGTCGCCCGCAGCAAGGGCTTCGAGGCCACGGAGATCGAGGACGTCGTCATGGGCTGCGCGATGCCCGAGGCGGAGCAGGGGATGAACGTGGCGCGCATCGTCGCGCTCGAGGCCGGCCTCCCCGTCGAGGTCGCGGCCGTCACCGTCAACCGCTTCTGCGCGTCCGGCGTGCAATCCATCGCCGACATCGCGCGCGCGATCGAGGTGGGCTCCATCACCACCGGCATCGCCGGCGGCCTCGAGACCATGTCCATGATCCCGATGGGCGGCAACAAGATCTCGATGAATCGCTCGGTCGTCGAGTCCCGCCCCGAGGTGTTCACGCCAATGGGCATCACCGCGGAGAACGTGGCACGTCGCTTCGAAGTGTCGCGCAAGGATCAAGACGAGTTCGCCCTGCGCTCGCACCAGCGTGCGACGGCAGCGCAGAACAACGGCACGTTTGCTGCTGAGATCGTGCCCGTCGTCACCAAGGTGTACGACGCACAAGGGCGAGCCACGCAGGTCACGGTGGACAAAGACGAAGGTCCGCGCGCCGACAGCACCTACGAAGCGCTCGCGAAGCTCAAGCCCGCGTTCGATCAGACCGGCACCGTCACCGCCGGCAACTCCTCGCCGCTCACCGACGGCGCCGCCGCCGTGCTTCTCACCTCGGGTGCGCGCCTCAAGCAGAGCGGTGCGCAGCCGCTCGGTTGGTTCCGTGAGTTCGCCGTCGCTGGCGTTCCGCCCGAGATCATGGGCATCGGCCCCGTGCCCGCGATCCGCAAGCTCCTCGCGAAGACCGGCCTCAAGATGGAAGATATCGACCTGTTCGAGATCAACGAAGCCTTCGCCGCGCAAGCCGTGTATTGCGCGCGCGAGCTCAAGGTCGACATGGAGAAGCTCAACGTGAACGGCGGCGCCATCGCGCTCGGTCACCCCCTCGGGGTCTCCGGCACGCGGCTCGTGCTCACGGCGCTCTACGAGCTCGGTCGTCGCAAGGGGCGCTACGCCATCGCCAGCATGTGCATCGGCGGTGGGATGGGCGCGGCCGCGCTCATCGAACGCGCCTAGCCGCTAGTTTTGCGGACCGCGCACGTTCGCGGGCGTCGCCTTCGGTGAGTGTGAACGCACGCCCAGCGCGACGAATCTTCCCTGCTCGTCCTGCGCGAGATCGAACGTCACAGTGTCTCCGTCACCAATGGTGGTTGTGCGCCCGCTCGCGCGTACGAAGATCGACGAGCCGTCGGGCCCCGTGATGAAGCCGTACTTCTTGTCCGGCGAGTAAATCCTGACACGACCTTCGAGCCCTCGTCGCTCGATGACCAGCTTCGGGGCAACGTGCGTGCCCGGCTTTTCACCGAAGTTGTGTTGGCGGTGCTCACGCTCCGCCGGCGGAATTGTTTCCGAGTCGAGCTTGCGCTTGAGCGCAGTCTGCACGTTGGCGGGTAGGTGATCGAAGAACGGAAGCGCTGCTGCCCGCTGGCGCTCCAGCGCTTCCACCGATATGCGGTAGCGTGGCCAGTCGTGCTCGACCTTGATCTTGTCATTGTCGTTTGGCATCGATACCGCGATGACGCGTGTCTGCGCGTCGATGTCGTCCACGGTCTTGCCGGCCGGGATGAGCAGCGCGATCTTCCACATGTAGCCGGGCACGGCCACGTTGCGCGCATCGACGGGGGGGTGCTCGTAGTCACTACCACCTGCGATGAGGTAGACGCTCATCTTCTCGTCGCGCGCTTTCGAGAGGTAGTAGTTCTCGAAGTCGTTCCACGGGCCGAGGTTGTTGTTGCAGGCCTGCGGCAACACGTTCGGGTACACGTACGTCTTCGTGTTGGCGCGCTTGCTGGACGTGCGCTCTCGAGATCGAACGATGTGCCCGAGCGAAAAGCCACTCAATCGAAAGTCGTGCTTGTTCGGCACGTAGAGCTGCTCCGGGAGCGTCGGATCGCGGCGAAACGGGTCGGCCTTGCGCTCGAGGTCGGTGATGTCCTCGGCCGTGAGCAACCAGCTCGCCCAGTTCATCCCGTTGCGCTTGCCGTTGTACGAGATGACGTAGCCGTTGCGCGCGAGCAGGTAGTCGTCGGTATCGACGCGCGACGGTCTCGACGGCATGCCCAGCGCGACGTGCTTCGCGGCCCGCTGGGCGATGGTCTTCGGCACCCCGAGCTCAACGAGGCGCTTCGCCGCTCTCGCCGCAAGCGCGCTCGCGTGCGCGATGTGGGGTGGCGCAGATACGCTCGCGAGGCCCAGGGCCACGAGGAGGAGCACACGAGATCGCAGGAAGGCGGGAGCCATCGCGCCTATCCGCTGCAAGGCCGAAGCCGGGAGCAAATGCTAGTGCTCGCTCATGACATCAGTCGGTTACGCGGGAGCAGGGGCCACCGGAGCTGCCACCCGAGGTTGCGGTAGTCGAGGCCAATTGGCCCTCGAAGTCAGCCGCGTAGGCCTTGAACCTTGGGGGTAGGACAGCTATCGTATAGTGGCGGGTGCTCGTCGCCCTGCGATGGAGTTGCTTATGCGCGTCACGCCAGTGAACTGGACCGATCTCGAGACGGCCTTTGAGCGAAACGGCTCGGAGATCGAGAGCTTTCTCGACACGCGCAGCGGAGACGTCGTGAGCGTGGTCCAGGGATCCCTCGACCACACGGAGCAACGTGCGAAGGTCCAGGCGTCGCCGGAGTCGTTCGTGCGCATCGAGCCCGCGGCCAGTCGCGAGCAGTATCGCTGGATGGAGCGCTTCGTCGGGATGGTCACCGAGCCCACGTTGCGCGAGCGACTGCTCATCGCGATCGACGGCAAGGGCGCGTTCCGCCGCTTCAAAGACGTCCTCGTGGCCTACCCGGCCGAGCGCGAGCGGTGGTTCAGCTTCCGCGGAGAGCTGTTGCACTGGCACATGCAAAAGTGGCTCGAGCGCGAGCAGCTCGAGGCGAGCGAAGCGCCGCCGTGGGGCATCGTCGACGCGCCTGCGCCCGACACGGACGCCCCGCTCGAGCGCCCCGGGCCAGCGGTCGAGAGCCCGGGGGAAATTCTCCGTCGACAAGCGAAGGAGCTCCTCGATCAGGTGCCGGCGGCGGAGTTGCCAGCAGCCATCGCGTTCCTCGACTACCTACGCGATCGCGGCACCAAAGAGGTACGTCCCGCCCGCCCTCTCACGCCGCCCAACCGCACGGCTGCGTAGCCCCGTCGCTGCGCCGTCAGCTCAGCTGCGCGCTGATCGGGGCCCAGATCCAACCGTCTTCCGGGACCACGTCGCTGGGAGGCGGTTCGCACGCGCCGCGCGCGTACAGGTAGCCGGTGTACGCGCAGATGACCGCGTCGAACTTGTGATCGTTTTGTAGCGCATCTTCGCGCCAGGCACCTGGCGCGAAGCGAAGCTCGGTCAGGCGATTCAGGATCTCGAGCCGCGTGCTCTGTGCGTTGCCAGAGCGCTTGTACTGCTCGGCCGTCTTCTTGCCGAGGAGCTGCCAAAGCGTGGCCTTCGGATACACCTCGATCAGGTTTTCACCGACGACGAAGCGTGGTCGTAGCGCGCGCTGTAGATAAGCGGCTCGCGCAGTGAGCGGACCCATGCCCTGACCCAGCGTTTCGCGCGGGAGGATCTCGTGGACCTCGTGCAGCAGCACCTCCGTGGCGCGCTGCGTGTACGGCGTGTAGAGAGGCTTCTTGCGATCGTTCTCGACGGCACGGGCTCGTTCGCGTTCGCCGAACCAGCGGATGATGGGCACCGTGCACTCGCTCTGGCCCGGGCACACGGGCAACTGGCAGCGTACGCACGCGGGCAGCGTGAGCGGCGCGTCCATCGCGATGAGCGCGTCGGGATGCTCGTGCAGATAGTCCACGAGGTGCTTGTCGTAGAGGGGGCGGTCCTTGCCCGGGCCGTAGCTCACGACCTCGACACGCACGGTGCCGGCGGCCTCGCTCGACGGATCGACCGTTCGCAAGCAAGCCACCGCCGTGTTGCGCCCTTTGCCGCCGCCGAGGTCGACCCCGATGAACGTGGTGTGCTGCGCGCGGATGGACGGAGAGGACACTCGCCCGCAAGCATCCGTGCAGCAGCGCGGAGGGTCAAGGACGCAGCATGCCGAGAGTGCCGCTATAGTGCGACCCATGTCGCGACTCGAGACCCTCCGCCGTATTGCTGCGCAACGACCGACGGATCCGTTTCCGCGCTACGGGCTCGCGATGGAGCTCAAGCAGCAAGGTCAGCTCGAAGAGGCCGTGGTTGCCTTCCGCGAGCTCCAGGAAGCGATCGCCGACTACGTGCCGCAGTACCTCATGCACGGCCAGCTCCTCGCGCAACTCGGTCGAGTTCCCGAAGCCAAGCAGGTGATGGAGCAAGGCGTGGTCGTCGCGGCCCAGAAGGGCGATGGTCACGCGTCGTCGGAGCTGAAGGGTGCTCTCGCGGACCTGGACCCGATGTAAATACGTTATCTCGACAAGTTGCACGCGGAAGGGGTGGCGCCAGCGCGCGTATCGTCCTGTATGGACAACCGACAGGTCCGATCGCCCTCTCGGGGCCTTTCAGCTACGATGAAAACGCTCATGGACCCGACAGTGCCCGAAGCCGGCGGTCCGCAGACGATCGGTCGCTACGTCGACCTGCACCTGTTGGGGCGCGGTGGAATGGGTGCCGTCTACCGAGGCTACGATCCCGAGCTCGACCGTCCGGTGGCCATCAAGGTCATGCTGCACTCGACGCCCGACTTCGTGGCGCGGTTCCGTCGTGAAGCGCAAGTCATCGCTCGCCTCACGCACGCGAACGTGGTGCAGGTGTACGACTTCGGCGTCGACACCGACAACAATCCGTACTTCGTCATGGAGCTCGTCGAGGGAACGCCGCTCGACGCCCTGCTCCGCGATCGGGGGGCACTGAGCGCCTCTGCGGCCGGCAACATCGCGCGCCAGGCGGCGCACGGCCTGGCTGCGGCGCATCGCGCGGGCATCATCCACCGTGACGTCAAGCCATCGAACCTCATCATCGACGGGCGCGGCAACGTGAAGCTCGTCGACTTCGGCATCGCTCGCTCACAGACGGGCGCGGCGTTGACCCAAGCCGCGTCGCTCATGGGGACGCCCGGCTACATGGCGCCCGAGCAGGCGCAGGGCAAGTCGGTTGACCTTCGCGCCGACATCTATGCCCTCGGTCTCACGCTGTTCGAGACGGTGTCGGGCGAGCCACCGTTCACCGCCGAAGATCCGATCGCGCTCGTCGTCATGAACATGCAGCAGCCGCTGCCGAACCTGCGCGAGCGCGGCCTCGATCTTCCGGAGGCGATGATCCAGCTCATCGAACGCATGGGCGACAAGGCGCCGGAGAACCGGCCGCAGAATTGCGAAGACGTGGTGCGGTTGCTCGACGAGATCATCGGCGTGAGCGGCGTGAGCCGATCGATGAGCCTCATCCAAGGCGTCACCGCAGGTGGCCACGCGGCCGGCACGGGGTCCGTCCCTCCGACGAACTTGTATCCGGCCTCCGCGCCGGAAGCGCCCTCGCGCGGTCGGCGCGGCCTCGCGTGGGGCCTCGGCGCGATGCTGGCCGTGAGCGGCATCGGCATCGGCATCTTGCTCCTCAACAAGCCGATCGCACACCCTCCGAGCCCCGAGCCGCCCGCGAACGGCGAGAAGCGGATCCAGAACACGGCGAACGTGGTGCCGGCGGCGAACGCGCCCGAGCCGCCGAAGACCAATGTGAAGCGGGTCGACGAGTCCGCCGCGCGTGCGGCCACCACCGGTCCCCTTCGGGTCGCGGTGCTGAAGTTCCAGAACCTGTCGAAGGACGCAGCGATGGAGGGTATGACGCTCGGCATCGGCGAGACGTTGGTGTCGAAGCTGGCCGGTACCGCGCGCGGTCGTGCGGAGCTGATCGAGCGTGCCGACATCGACTCGGACATCGGCGAGATCGATCGCGCGAAGGACGAGCACTTCGACACCACCACGACGGTGCCCGCGGGCAAGCTCGAGGGGGTGCACGTGGCGGTGCAAGGTGGCTTCCAGCGCGTGGGTCGCAACGTGCGCATCACGGCGCGCTTCGTGCGCGTGCAGACCGGCGAGATCCTCGACACCCTGCACGTCGACGGCCGCAAGAGCGAGGTGTTCGACATGCAGGACAAGCTCGCCGTGGACATGAAGGCCAAGCTCGTGGCGCTCGTCGACAAGGAGCGCCCGCAGACCGCTGTTCGCACTCGAGGCCCTGACCCGAAATGAGATTGCTGGCGTTCGTGCTCCTCGCGGGGACCGTGCTTGCCCCCGCGCTCTCCCACGCATCCGCCATCGCTGTCATGCCATTCCGCGATCTCTCAGGTGGGAAGGGCTCCATCGGCGAAGCGATCCGCGAGACGGTCACCTCCGATCTGAAAGAGGTGTCGGGGATGAAGGTCATCGAGCGATCGAATTTGGACAAGGTTCTCCTCGAGCAAAATCTACAGAGCAAGAAGGACGACCTCGATCCGATGACGTCGGTGAAGGTCGGCAAGCTCGTCGGCGCCTCGCTGCTGGTCACCGGCGCGTATCAGAAGGTCGCGAACAACGTGCGCCTCACCGCGCGCTTCGTGAGCGTCGAGACCGGCGAGATCGTCGGCACCGCGAAGGTGGACGGCGCGCAGACGGACTTCCTTACGCTGCAGGATCGCATCACCACGCAGCTGCTCAAGTCGGCCGGCATCGAAGGCAAGAAGGTGCAGCTGTTCGCCGCGCGCCAGCGTCCCAAGGTGAGGTCGATCCGCACCATCGAGCTGTATGGCGATGCGGTCCTCGAGCCCGACGATCAGAAGCGCAAGGTGCTCCTCACCGAGGCGGTGAAGATCGATCCGGGCTTCGTCTACGCCTCGCGCGATCTCGACGCGCTCGAGAAGCGCATTCGCGAGTACGCAAGCATCGCGCAGGGCGCACAAGACAAGCAGATGCAGGCCGAGCTCGCGCGCATCGACACGATGATCGCGAACGAGAAGGACCCGACGAAGCTCTACACGTACTACCTCACGCTGTTCGCGAACCTGATGCAGCAGGGTCGGTACCGGACGCTCATCGTGCTGTCTCACAAGGTGCAAGAGCACCCTCTGGTGTTGCCACCGTCGTTTGCGAACGCGCCTCAGATCGACGAGCAGGCGCAGATGTGGATCTTCCGTGCGTACGAGGCGCTGAAGGACGACGACAACATGCTGCGCGAGGGCGAGAAGTACATGGCGAAGTACCCGACGGCCAGCGGCTTCACGACGGTGCAGATGCTCATGAACGTGGCCATCGATCGCAAGCGCGATCGCGACGAAGGGGCTGCCGCAGCGGAGGCAGAGTTCAAGAGCTGGACGCCGAAGGAGCGAGCGAACCCGTGTCGCACGGGGCCCATCTACCACTCGCACAAGCAAGACGTGAAGGCGCGCGCCGCGATGGAGGCGTGCGCGAAGGCGCCGGATCCGTCGATGCCGTGGTTCTCGGCCTTCATGCTGGTGCTCATCAACTACGACCTCGGTGACTTCAAGCAGAGCCGGAAGTGGCTCGAGGTCATGCGCACGCAGTATCCGGAGAAGTATCGCGACGTGCGGCACTTCGAGACGATGATGCCGCGCGAACAGCAGTAGATGGGCCACTCGTCCGATGTCGTCGTCGAGGCGCAGGAGCTCGGCGCCGGTCGGCCCGTGGTGTTCATCCACGGCCTCACGTTCGATCGGCACTTGCTCATGGAGAGCACGGAGCCATTGTTCGCGGAGCCGACCGCGCCCGGGGCCCGTCGCTTCTACGTCGACCTGCCGGGCCACGGCGCCACGCGAGCGGATGAGCGCGCGGCGTCGGCCGAAGGGCTCGTGGCGTCGCTGCTCGCCTGGTACGACCGGGTGGGAGGTGCCGAGGCGCCGATCATCGTCGGCCATTCGTACGGCGCGTATCTCGCGCTCGGCATTGCAGCGTGTCGCAGGGTGGCTGGGCTCGTGTTGGTGACGCCCGTGGTGGAGCCCGACGTCGCGCGCCGCTCACCCTCACCGCGGCGGATCATCCGCGGCGACGAGCCCTTGCACTACTCGGCTGGAGAGCCGGAGCGAGCCACGTTCGAAGAGGTCGCCGTGCTGCAGACGGGCGCCGCGCTCGCGTCGTATCAGCGGCTCGTGCACCCTGCGAGTGACCGTACCGACCGGGCGTTCCTCGAGGCGGTCCGGAGCTGCTACGTGTTCTCGGCGCCGCTGTTCTCGCGCATCGACCCGGCCACGCCGATCGCCGTCTTGTGCGCACGTGACGATCACTGGTGCGGCTATTCCGACGCGCTCGCGGTGGTGCGCGCGTTCCCCCAGTCGGAGCTCACGGTGTTGCCGGATTGCGGGCAGCTGCTGCCGCTCGAGCAGGCCGAGCGGTATCGCGCTTTCGTGTCGCAGGCCCTCAGGCGTACGCCGTGAGATCCTCGATCGTCCACAGCTCGGTGGGCGCGGTCTCGTCGCCTTCTTCGCGCGCGAGCAATTGCTCGGTGTGCTCGGTGAGCAGCGCTCGCAACGCCTGCGCGTAGTAGGGACGCGAGACCCGGAACATGCGCTCGTCGTGCAGCGCTTGCTCGTGCGCGACCCCCTGGATGACCCCCTGGGTGACCAAGATGCGCAGTGTCGCTGGATCGCGGTCAGCGATCTCGTCGAGGAGGTGCTCGCCGCCGCCGTCCTTCACGCCGAAGTCATCGGCGATGACCACGTCGAAGTGACGGTCGCGCAGCAGTGCCAGCGCTTGCTTCGCCGAGCGCGCCGTCTCGACCGAGTGCTCGGTCTCGAGCACCAGCCTCCGTACCACCAAGAGGTCGGAGAGCTCGGCGCTCACGACCAGGACTCGACTGGAGGCGGGGTTGAGCTTTCGGATGGACATGACGAACCCATCCATCGCAAGGTGCGTGCCTACGCCAACCCTCCGCAATCTCGTGCGTGACGTACCGGCAGAGTGGGGGGCCACTACCCACGTGAGGAGACGCCTCCCATTGTGTCGGCGCGACAACCGCTCTTACACGCTGACGACGCTTGCTGCTAGAGTGCGCGGCCGTGCGTCTCTCCATCGTGATTCCCGTCTACAACGAAGCCGCCACCGTCGGTGCGCTGATCGATCGCGTACGAGAGCTCGAGATCGAAAAAGAGCTGATCGTCGTCAACGACGGCTCCTCCGACGGCACGCGCGAGGCGCTTCGCCGCTTCGAGAAGATCGACGGGATCACCGTGCACCACAGCCCCGTGAACCTCGGCAAGGGCGCGTCGGTGCGCATCGGCTTTTCGCTCGCGAAGGGCGACATCGTCACGATCCAGGACGCGGACCTCGAGCTCGATCCATCGGAGTTCGAGCGCCTCATCGCGCCTATCGAGCGCGGCGAAGCCGACGTGGTGTTCGGCTCGCGTTTCCTCAGCCCACCGCCGCCGGGACAACGCGGAAACTTGGCGTTCTACGTGGCCAATCGAGGCCTCAGCGCGCTCGCGAGCGCGCTCTTCGGCCAGAAGCTCACCGATATCGAGACTTGCTACAAGGTGATGCGCCGCGAGGTGCTCACGAAGCTGAACCTGAAGGCCGCGCGTTTCGAGCTCGAGCCGGAGATCACGGCGCAACTGTGCAAGCGCGGGTTTCGTATCCTCGAGCTTCCGATTGGATACAAGCCCCGCACGTCGGCGGAAGGAAAGAAGCTGTCGTGGAGAGATGGCTTTGGCGCCGTCGCGAAGTTGCTCGACGAGCGCCTGAGGCCGTAGCAGCGGAGTTGGTTACAGCGCCTTCTTGATCATGTCTTCGATCTTGGCGCGCGGCACAGCGCCGACGATCTGCCCTTGCACCTTGCCACCCTTGAAAAGAAGCAACATGGGGATCGAGCGCACGTCGTACTGCGTGGCGGTCTTCGGGTGTTGATCGATGTCGAGCTTACCGACCTTCAGCTTGCCCGCGTACTCGCTGGCGAGCTGCTCGACCACCGGGGCGATCGCACGGCACGGACCGCACCAGGGGGCCCAGAAGTCGATGAGCACTGGCTCGGTGGACTTGAGCACTTCTGCGTCGAAGTTGCTGTCGGTGACGGTCAAGAGCTTGTCAGAAGCCATGGATCCTCCGCGTGTTGGAGGCTCAATCTGGAGTGCCGCGCGCGCATAGTCAATCCTTGTGCGACCCAGCATCGGTATAAGCTTCCGCGCGCATGAACGAAGCCGGCATCGCGACCACCGGTAGGCCCGCGAGCCCTGCGCGGCGCACGACGCTGTGGGCGCTGGCGCTCATCGTGTTGGCGACGCTGCTATTGCATCGCGAGGTACTCTTCGGTGGGTCCATCTACCACATGGACGACGCGGCCGACGGCTACTACCCGTGCCACGTCGCCATCGAGCGCGCGTATCGCGAGGGGCACCTGCCGGCGTGGGAACGTGGCGCAGCGCTCGGTTGGCCCCTCGTCGCCGACCCTTACTACGGGCCGTTCTACCCGCTCGGAGCGCTCTTCGCCGTGTTCGGTGCCGCGCGTGGCCTCGGGGTCCAGATCGCGCTGCACACCGTGTTGTGTGGGGCCGGCATGTTGCTGCTCCTGCGTCGACGTGGCGTTCCGCCATGGAGCGCAGCGTTCGGGGCCGTGTCGCTCGCGCTGTCGTCGTTCATGGTGTGCCGCATCCGCCACATCATCTTTCCCGAAGGCCTCGCGTGGCTCACATTCGCGCTCGCGGGGGCCGAGGGCTACCTGCAAACGCGGGCTCGACGAGAGCTGGTACTGATCGGCGGCGCGGTGGGCCTGACGTTGTTGTGTGGCGCGCTGCCGCTGCTGCCGTTCTTCGGGCTGTTCGCCGCCTGCTATGTCGCGCCGCGCCTGCGCCTCGCGCCGCGTCCTCTGGTGACCGGGTCGGTGATCGTGGGAAGCGCGCTGGTCGGCCTCATGCTGGCAGGGGTGCAGCTTCTACCGACGCTGTCGCACCTGCCGCTGTCGCCGCGCGCGCTGGGCACCAGCTATGCGTTCGCGTCGAGCTATGCGTGGCCCAACGCGGCGTACCTCGGCACGCTGCTGGTTCCCGATCTGTTCGGCGTCGAGGACCGCGCGCATTGGTTCGGCGCGTTCAACCACTGGGAGATGGCGGGCTACTACGTGGGCGCGTGGGCGATCCTGCTCTCGCCGTTCGCGTTCCGCCGCGCGCGGCGTGGCGCGACGCTCGAGGGCGCGCTGCTGTCGATCGCAGCGATCGCGGGCATCGTGCTGGCGTTCGGTGATGGCTTGCCGCTGCATGGCTGGTTCTATCGGCACGTGCCGCTCTATGCGGCGCTGCGCTGTCCTACGCGCGCGCTGGTGATGACGATGCTCGCCGCGGCGGTGATGAGCGCCGAGGGCCTGAGCACGCTGACCGAGACCCTCGGCCGCGTGCGTACCCGCGGCTGGCTCGGCGTGGCTTCGGCCATCGCCGTCACGAGCATCGTCGTGGCCGTGCTGCTGGTGAAGACGAAGCTATTCCACGTCGGCATCGGCACCATGCCGCCCGCCGAGCTGCAGGCGCGCGCGGCCTTCGCTCACTTCGCCGTCGTGCTCGGTGCCGGTCTCGCGATCTTGTGCGTGAACCGGTGGGATGGCGCGCCGGGAGCCATCGCGCCGCTCATGGTTCTGGTGGCGCTGCTCGATCTGTCGGTAGCGAACCGAGGCTACGTCCAACCGAAGCCTGCCGACTATGCGGAGGGAACCGACCGCTTCCAGGCCATCGACTGGCTGCTGCAACAGCACCCGACAGAGCGCTTGGCGTCGGATGCGCACGGGCCGTTTCGGCTACACAACGTTGGGATGACCTACGGCATCGAGAGCGCGGCCGCCTACAGCTCGGTGCAGATCTTTCGCTACGTGAACTTCCTCGAGGTGCTGGCCACGGGTCATGGCTTGCCCACGCCACTCGGCTCCGATCCGGCCGCCAGCGACGTGCGTCGCTTCGATTCACCGCTGGTCGACCTTTTGAATGTGCGGTGGGTCATCTCCGATCATCGACCCGCGCTCGGCTATGTGGAGCGCTTCCATCCACGAGGCGACTCGACGGCACCGGCATCGCGACACGAGCCGAGCTGGGATCGTCGCCTGGCGGTGTGGGAGAACCCGAACGTGTTGCCGCGAGCCTTCGTGGTGCACCAGGCACAGATCATCGCCGATGAGGTCGCCGAGCAACGCGCGCTGGCCAGGCTCGATCCGCGCACCACGGTCTTGCTCGAGAAGACACCGTCGGTCACGTTGCCGTCCACACCGCTGCCCTTCGATCCGGCCACGATGGTGGAGAAGGAGCGCGACAAGATCGTAATCGAAGCGCACAGCGATGCGCCAGGCGTGCTCGTGACCAGCGAAGCTGCGTATCCCGGCTGGAGCGTGACCGTCGACGGCGCGAGCGCCGAGCTGTTGCGCGTGGACTACGCGCTGCGTGGAGTGGCGCTACCCGCAGGAACGCACCGCGTCGAGATGCGTTATCGCTCCACCCCGTTGCGGATCGGGATGGCGCTGTCCGTGGTCGCGTTGCTGCTACTCGTGCTCCTTGCCTCGTTGCCGGACAGGAGGCGCCGTCTTGCTGCGTAGCGCGTTGCTGTGCGCGCTGTGGGCCTGCTTGCTCGTGCAGCCGCTGGTGGCGCAAGGGGAGGCGCCGACGTTCGCGAACGACATCGCGCGCATTCTCCATTCGCGCTGCGTGTCGTGTCATCGGCCCGCGCAGATCGGGCCGATGTCGCTCGTCACCTACGCGCAGGTGCGTCCGTGGGCCAAGGCGATCCGCGAAGAGGTGAGCGAGCGCCGCATGCCGCCTTGGCACGCCGACCCCGCGATCGGCCACTTCTCGAACGACGCCCGGCTGAGCGCTGCCGAGCTCGCGAAGATCGTCGCGTGGGTCGACGGGGGCGCACGCGAAGGCGATCGTGCGCGCACGCCGAAGCCGCCGCGCTTCGCCGACGAGTGGAACATCGGCAAGCCCGACGAGGAGCTGGCGATGCCGAAGGCGTTCGAGGTGCCGGCGCAGGGCGATCTCGATCTGCAATACTTCGTGGTGAACCCAGCTCACGCCGAGGATCGCTACATCACCGCGGCGGAGATTCGCCCGGGTGCGCGCGACGTGGTGCACCACGCGACCGTGTACGTGATCCCCCCGCAAGGCGGGAGCCTGCCGCCCCGGCCTCCGTACGGGGGCGCGTGCGACAAGCCGGTGCCAGAGCCACGCTCCGGTGCGCGCGCGCGCGACTACCTTTTCAGCTGGAGCCCGGGGTCGCCACCGTTCGCCGCGCCCGATGGTGCAGGGCGCTGGCTGCCGGCCGGTGCGCGGCTCGTCTTCGAGCTCCACTACACGACGGTCGGCAAGAAGGTGAGCGACCGAACGCGTATCGGTCTGCGCTACGCCAAGGGCCCGGTGACAGCTCGCGTCGACACCGTCGTGGCCCAAAACCGGGACATCGTGATCCCGCCTGGGGCGGCCGACTATCGCGCGTCGGCATGCTATCGCTTCTCGCAGCCCGTGACCCTGCTCGAGCTCAAGCCCCACATGCACCTGCGCGGCCGCTCGATGCTGTTCACGCTGGTGCTGCCCGATGGCCAGCGAGAGCCGCTGTTGTCGGTGCCCGATTGGAATTTCGACTGGCAGCTCGCCTATCGCTTGGCCAAACCGCGGCGCGTCCCCGCAGGCGCGCGCATCGAAGTGGACGCGCGCTACGACAACTCGGCACGCAACAAGGTCAACCCCGACCCCGCGCAGGAGGTGCGCTGGGACGACTGGTGGCGCGCGGAGATGCTGGCAGGGATGATCACCTTCGTCGTGCCGTGATGCGCGGATCGTCGTTCGTGCTCGTGGCCATGCTGCTCCCTCTCGCAGCGACGGGCCACGAGCGCATCACCACCGACGTGACCTACGACCGCGAGGTCGTGCGCATCCTGCGCGACAAGTGCGTGGGCTGCCACGGAGCCGACTTCAAGGTGCCCCTCGCGAGTTACGCGCAGGCTCGGCCTTGGGCCAAGGCGATCCGCGACGAGGTAGAGAGCGGGCGCATGCCACCCTGGCCGCCGGCCCGTGGCGTCGGCGACCTCGTCGAGGATCGCGCGCTGACGCCCCGTGCCGCGGAGATCCTGATCGCCTGGGTGGAGGGTGGGGCGCCGGAAGGCGACGCGAAAGATCTCGTCGGTGCGAACTACGCCAAGCCGGCGCCCGCCGCGATCCCGAACGCGCGCAAGCTGCGGGTCGTCGGCTCGCAGGTGTTGTCGAGCGAGGTGCTGGTGCATGCGGTGAAGCCGCTTGCGTCGTCGCTGAGCCGGATCGAGGTTCGCGCCCAGCTGCCCGATGGCAGCCAGCGGCCGCTCATCTCGATCCCCGTGTTCGATGCTGCGTACCCCTTCGAGTACGCGCTGCGAGCACCGCTCAGGCTGCCCGCGCGAACGCGGCTACTCGTCTACGGCGCGAAGTCGGCCTCGGCAGAGGTCACGGTGACGGACGCGCCGGAGACGCGCTCACCGTGAACGGTACCGTGATCACGTCGCCGTCGCGCTGCACCTGCACCCACAGCCGATAGCGCACCGATCGAGGCGGGCGCACGTCGAAGGCGATGACGCCGGGCCGATCGGGAACGAGCTCACCGTGGGTGTGGACGGCATTTTCGAAGTCGCTGCTCAGGAGGAGCGCATGCAGGTGCGCACCGAGATACGGCTGAAGGTCGCGAACTGGGTTGCCTCGCTCGTCGGTGATGGTGAGCTCCAGGCGGTTCTCGCGGGCGGACACGAGGTCGAGCGAGGACAGCGCGACCCGAACACTCTTCGTGCGCCTCTCGCGTTGCCCGTCGAGGCGCAACGGCGTGGTGACGAGCGGTGCTGCGTACCCTTCGGTGACGAGCGCGTGCTGCACGAGCTGCGGCGTACCCGCCTCGGGAAAGAAGTCCGCGATGAGCTGGTAGCGACCCTGGCGGGGGAGGCGAGCACGCACGCGGAATGCGCCACCGGTGATGGGTTCGGGATGCACGTGCTCGAACCACGCGAGATCGTCCGAGATGACGAACAAGTGGAACGTCCGCTCGTGCACCACGCGGAGATCCTGCGTGCTGCTCCCCGTCGCCGGATCGATCACAGATAGATCGATCGTGATCGGTTGTCCGGCAGGTACCTGCGGCGGGTCGACGTGGACGTCCAGTGCGTAGGTGTCGTACGTGGCGCGCACCGACGAGACCAAGGCCATGCCGCAGCGCGGACACGCACCCGCATCGGCACGCCGCACCTGCGCGTGCATCGGGCAGAGGTACACCAGGCCCGTACGTGCGCCCGGTTCCCCGTGCACGGTGCCGACGCCCAGCAGCAGCACGAACAGCATTCGCCCCAGCATTAAATCGCCCATTCCGGAGCCCACGCTAGATTCTATCGTGCGGCCGCCCGCGTGCTACGCTGAACCTGTGGCACGCCTATACGTATCGCAATCCCAGATGGACCAGTGGACGACGGGCGGCAAGGTCAGCCTAAAGGACGATCTCATGAACGTCCCGGCGCTCAGCCGAACGTTCAAGATCGAAGGCGCCGTTCGCATCACCAAGCTCGTCGGCGGTGAGGATGTGAAGGGGCTGGTCGGCAAGGTGAAGACCCACGTCGAGCTCGCCACGGCCGGTGGGGAGGCGTTCGGTTCCTCGGTCGTCATGGGTGAGAGCGCGTACGAATGCGAAGAGGGTTTCGTCGGTGCACCCACCGATCGCGCCGACACCAGCGGCTCCGGCCTCCTGGATCTGGGGCGCTGAGGGTCGTGTAGAGATGCCGCCGCTGTTTCCTGCCACCGCCGCGCTCTACGGCGTCGCGTGCGTGCTGTTCTTCGCACACCTCTACGGGCCGCAGGCGGGGCAGCGCAAGGACACGAACGTCGGCGTCTCGCGCGCCGCGCGCTTTGCGTTGACCTTGGCCTTCGCCAGCCACGCCATCGACATCGGGTGGTTGTGCACGAAGGGGATGCACCCCGTCGTGAACGCGAAAGAAGCCATCTCGTTCGCGGCGTGGCTGCTGTGTGGTGGCTACCTCGCCTACGCTGCGCGCTACAACGTGCCCGCGCTCGGCCTAGTGCTGGCGCCGATGACGCTGGTGCTCGATCTCGCGGCGCGGCTCGGGCCCTCGTCGGAAGCGCGGGGCGCGGCGAGCCTGCTCGCGATCGTCCACATCACGCTCGCCAGTGCCGGCACCGCGTTGTTCGTCGTCGCTGCGGGTGGTGCCGTCTTGTACCTCGTCGAGGAGCGCAACTTGAAAGCCCATCGCGCGGGCCGCTTGTTCCGCCGTGGCCCCGCGCTCGAAACGCTCGATACGCTGAATCGACGCGCCATCGCGCTCGGGTTTTCGCTGTTCACGTTCGCGCTCATCACCGGCGCCGTCTGGCTGCTGCAGATGCCTGGCGACCACGGCCTGTGGTCCCCGCAGTACTTGCTCTCGAGCACCGCGTGGTTGCTCTACGCCGGGCTCATCGGCGCCCGCATCATGGTCGGCCTGCGCGGTCGTCGCGCGGCCGTGCTCACCGTCGCTGGCGCCGTCACCGCGGTGGGCGTGTTCCTCGTATACCTCGTGCGCGACGCGCGAGGCGTCTAGCCCGCATGGCTTCGCTGTGCGTGATCGGGCTGTCGCATCGCACTGCGCCCATCGACGTGCGCGAGAAGATGGCGGTTCCCTCCGACTTGCTGGAGGAGACCTTGCGACGGCTCGTCGCCCTACCGGGAGTGCCCGAGGCCATGGTGGTCTCCACCTGCAACCGCGTGGAGATCTACGCCGCGGTCGATCGCTCCGACTCGGCCGAGCTCTTGCGCCGCACCTTGGTCGAAGGGCGCGCCTTGCCGCCGTCGCTGCGAGCACATCTCTACTGTCACGAAGGCCAGGCCGCGTTGCGCCACCTGTTTCGCGTCGCGAGCTCGCTCGACTCGATGGTGGTAGGGGAGTCGCAGATCCTCGGCCAGGTGAAGGAGGCGTTCTCGGTGGCGGTCGATCTCGGCACCGTCGGCTCGCTGCTCCAGCGTTGCCTGCCGCGGGCATTCCAGATCGCGAAGCGAGTGCGCTCGGAGACGGACGTCGCGCGCTCTTCTGCTTCCGTGGCCTCGGCCGCGGTCGACCTCGCGGCGCAGATCTTCGGCGAGCTGCGTGGTCGCAGCGTGCTCGTGGTGGGCGCAGGCAAGATGGGCGACCTGTCGGCGCGACACCTGCGCGCGGCCGGCGTCGAGCGCCTCGTGGTGGTGAACCGCACCCGCGCGCGTGCCGAGGAGCTGGCAAACCGCCTCGATGGCGTCGCGCACGACTGGAGCGAGCTCGATCGCTTGCTCACCGAGGTGGACATCGTGCTCTGCTCGACCGGCGCATCCGAGCCGGTGCTGCGTGCCGACCGCGTCGGCAAGGCGATGCGCGCCCGTCGAGGCCGTTGGCTCTTCCTCATCGACATCGCGGTGCCGCGCGACGTCGAGCCCGAGGTGGGCAACATCGAGAACGTGTACCTCTACGACGTGGACGCGCTCGACAAGGTGGTGCAGACCAACCTCGATGGGCGCGCCCGCGAAGCCGGCAAGGCCGAGGAGCTCGTGGAGAGCGAGGTGCAGCGCTTTCACGCGGCCGAGCGCACGCAAGGCGTGGTGCCCACCATCAAGGCATTGCGCAGCCGCTTCCACGATGTGGCGACCGCTGAGGCCGAGCGTGTCCTCGGCCGCCTCGAGACCGCGAGTGAGCGCGACCGTGAGCTCGTGCGCCACCTCGCCGAAGCGATCGCGAACAAGCTGCTCCACGAGCCCACCACGCTCCTCAAACGCGAGGCCGCCGAGACCGACGCTGCGCCGTTGGTCGACGCCGTGACGCGTCTCTATCGTCTGCCGGCCGATGCCGACGTCTCCGACGAACACACGGGTCCGCGCGCTCGGGTGGTGCCGCTGCATCCACACGGCCCGGGCAAGCGCGGTCAGGGAGACGGAGACACGTGAGCGCCGTTCGTATCGCCACGCGCGGCAGCATGCTGGCTCTGTGGCAGGCCAACCACGTGAAGGCGGAGCTGGAGCGACGCGAGCCCGGTCTCGCCGTCGAGCTGCTGGTGCTGAAGACCCGCGGCGACAAGATCCTCGACCGTGCGCTCGCCGAGGTGGGTGGCAAGGGCCTGTTCGTGAAAGAGATCGAAGACGCCTTGCTCGACGATCGCGCGGACATCGCGGTGCACTCGATGAAAGATCTGCCCGCCGAAGTGGCGCCGTCGCTCGAGGTGGTGGCGATCCCCGAGCGCGAGGATCCGCGCGACGCCCTCATCCTGCGGCCAGGCTTGCGCGCACAGGCCATCACCGACCTACCGCAGGCCGCGCGGGTGGGCACCTCGAGCTTGCGGCGTCTGTGTCAGCTTCGAGCGATCCGCCCCGACCTCGTCGTAGAGCCGCTGCGCGGCAACGTGGACACGCGCCTCGGCAAGGTCGAACGCGGTGAGTTCGATGCCATCGTGCTCGCGTGTGCAGGCCTCCGGCGCCTCGGCTATGGCGACCGCATCGCCGTGGCCATCGATCCGCGCGAGTCACTGCCCGCGGTGGGGCAGGGCGCGCTCGCGCTCGAGTGCCGGCAAGACGATCGCCGCACGCGTGACCGCTTGCTGCGGCTCAACCACGTGCCGACGGCGATCGCGGTGCGCGCCGAACGTGCCGCGCTGCGCCGGCTCGAGGGCGGTTGTCAGACGCCACTCGCGGCTTTCGCCGAGCTGCGTGGCAGCGTGGTGCACCTCCGCGCGCTCGTCGGCTCGATCGACGGCAAGACGATCATCCGCGGGGAACGACAAGGCGAAGACGGCGAGGCGATGGGGATCGCGCTGGCCGAAGAGCTGCTGTCGCGTGGCGCGGCCGACTTGCTGCGCGCGAAGCCGTAAGCCTCAGCCGGTCGGCGCTGCGATGCGCTGCACGCCGGCTTCGATGGCCAGGCGTCGCTCCACCTCGTCGGCCAGCGCCTCCTGTCCGGTCGCGACCCACAGAACGAGCTCGCCACGCGACGCGCTCGGCGCCGTCAGAGTCGCGAGACCGTCATATGCCTCGTAGATGGCGGCGACGTAGGCCATCTCGGCCAGGGGCACCCGCAACCAGCGCGTCTCGGACATCGCGGCGACGCTATCACCGCGCTCGTTTTTTTGCGCACACCGTCCGTCGCCTCTACCATCGGCAACGAGCATGAAAAGATCCTCGCTATACGGCCTCGTCTTGCTGGCAGGGGCCGGCTGTGCGCACTCGTCTACCGAGGCCACCCTGTCCGAGCTGCGCGAGCATCTGACCGAAACGCAGCGCAAAGAAGCCGAGGGGCGTCGGAAGATCGAGGAGCTGGAGAACCGGCTGTTCCTCATCACTGACCAGCTCGAGAGCCAGCGCGTCACGTCGGTGCCAGCGCGTGCACCACGCCTGCCGGTGGTGACGCTGCGGCCCAGCGAAGAAGATCGCGACCGCGGGTCCGAGGGTCGCGGCGAAAGTGCTCGTCCCGTCGATGACGACATCGAGTTCACGGGTGCAGCGAAGTCCGCCGACAACTCGCGCGTGCGGCCGGTTCTGCGCGGCGACGGAATGATCGGGGCGGCCTCGACCTCGAACATGGAGCACGCGACCGAGCACGCTTCGCGACGCAAACCGCACACGCTGGCGGGCACAGGCGACGCGAGCCGCGACGCCGACGTGCGACTTGCCTCCCAGGCCGACGATCAGCTGGGCGTCGCACCGGTGCCGAGCATTCCACAGATCCTGAAGAGCGCGCCCGGTGCCGCCAGAGCGATGCCGTCTTCGATCGCGCCGTCCGAGCATCCGGTCGATCAGGATGCGCTCACGCAGTATCGCGTGGCCTACGCAGAGGTGACAGCGGCGCACTACGATGACGCCGTGCTGAAGTTGCGCGCGTTCGTCGCGCGCTATCCGCGTCACGACTACGCCGACAACGCGCGCTACTGGATCGGGGAATGCTTCTACGCCCGCCAGCTCTATCGGGAAGCCGCCGTGGAGTTCCGCGCGACGGTGGCCCAGTACCCCTTCGGCAACAAGGCGCCCGATGCGCTACTCAAGCTCTCGTTCAGCTTGCTCGGGCTCGGTGAGGCTGCCGAGGCTCGCCGCATGCTCGAAGAGCTGCCGCAAACGTATCCGCGCTCCGAGGCTGCGCGGCTCGCGACCCAGAAGATCGTCGAGCTCTCCGCATCGGCGAAAAAGACGGTGGAGGCTCCCCGGTGAATCGATCCCTGCTCTTGGTTTTCGGCCTCATTCCTTCAATGGCCTTCGCGCAGACCACCTCCGACCTCATGCCTCCAGCCCCCGCGGCTTCGGCAAATGGCGGCGGTCGCATGTATCTGCCAGGCATGCCGGTGCCCGCGGGGAACGACGGCGCCGGCCAGGTTCGCGCGGGCGCGGCGGGCGCGGATCCGAAGGCTGCCGGTCGAAGGGGCTATGACATCTACACGCCCGGCGGCTTCTTCGGCGCGGACGAGAACCGCACCGCAGGTCGCCTGAACGGCGAGCAAATGCCGGAAACCCACGTGGTGCGGAAGGGCGACACGCTCTGGGAGATCGCGGGCATGTACTTCCGCAATCCGTGGACGTGGCCCAAGCTGTGGGCGCTGAATCCGTCGATCACGAACCCGCACTGGATCTACCCCGGTGACATCGTGCGGCTCCTGCCCACCTCGGATGCGCCACCGGCTGTCGTCGACAACGCGCCCCAGCGCCTCGGTGCGCCCGTGCGCGGCCAGGGCGTGTTCCTCCGCCAGACTGGGTTCATCGAGCCGGATGAGCTGAAGAGCGCCGGCAAGATCATCGGCTCCAAAGAAGAGAAGCTGATGCTGGGCACGCTCGATGAAGCGTACGTCGAGATGCAAAAGGACCGCCCGCTGCGGGTCGGCGAGCGCTACACGGTGTACCGCCCGACTCGCGACGTCGTGCATCCGGTGAGCAAGAAGAAGCTCGGCATGATGGTGGAGATCCTCGGTGAGGCAGAGGTGAAGACCATCACGGACGGCAACATCGCGCGCTGCGTGATCGTGGACGGCATCGATCCGATCGAGCGTGGCTACCGGATCGGTCCGCTGCGCCGCCAATTCAAAGTCGTCGAGCCGGTACACAACAAGAAAGAACTTGAAGGAGTTGTAGTTACTGGCTTGAGACCATTGAAGATGTTGTCCACGGAGAACCTCGTCTTCATCGACCGCGGCAAGGCCGACGGGGTGGTGCCCGGGAACCGCTTCGTCGTCACGCGACGCGGTGACGGCTACCAATCTTTGCTCGGCACCGGCCCCATCGATGATCGCCGTTACCCGCGCGAGACCATCGCGGAGATCTTGATCGTGGACGTTCGCGAAAACCTGGCCACAGGCTTCGTCACCAACAGCCAGACGGACGCGCGCATCGGCGATCGCGTCGAGGCCAAAAAGGGCTACTAAAAAGGGTCACAAACACCCTCGGCGGTATATTCTAGGCCGCCATGACTTCCGCTGCTGATGCGCTCGGCACCTCTCCCACCGAGCTCGATGGTCGCGTTGCTTCCCAGCAAGAGCTCGATCGCGCCCGCGCGATCGCGACTCTGCTCGAAGCCATCGCGGCAGATCCGCTGGTCGAGGGCGGGGCGCGCCTTCACGATCTCGCCGAGGTGTTGCTCTACCCGCTGCGCGATGGCGTTGCCGCGCTCGCCGCCGTGCGCCGTGCGCAGACCCTCGGGCGCACCTATGGCCTCGCGCGCACGCACCGGCGCGCGGCCATCCAGACACGCTCCGACGACGAGGTGTTGCTGGCGCTCGAGTCCGAGGCGCGGCTGGCCACGACGCCGGTGCAACGTGCTGCGCTGGAGAGCCATCGCGGGGTGCTGCTGGAGCTCGTCGTGGGCAGCGAAGGTGCGGCGAAGCGGGCCTTCGAGACAGCGCTCGAGCAAGATGCAGGGAGCGTCGATGCGCAGCTGGGTCTCGTTCGGCTGGCGTTGCGCGAAAACGATCCGGGTGCTGCGTCCAAGCACGTGATGGCCGTTGCCGCCGTCTGCGAGCAAGCGAGCGTCCGCGCCGAGCTGATGCTCTTCGCCGCACGGCTGGCGGAGAAGGCCGGACGCCTCGACGAGGCGCGCGGCATCGCGGCACAAGCGAGCACGCACGACAAGAACCTGGCCGCGGCGCTGTTTTTCCACGAGCGACAACACGGCGGCGTCGACGACGCGCGTGCAGCGTGTGAGCAGATGAAGGCGTCGATCGAAGCCGGGCTACTCGAGCCGGCCGACGGCTGGCTCGAGATCGGTCTGCTGGCGAAGTACGCGCTCTCCGACCAGGCGTTGGCGGAGCAAGCCTTCGAGGCGGTGTCGGCGGGCGCTGGCGTCGCGGCTCGCAGCGCACGCGCCGAGCTGGTCGAGATCTGGGCGGCGCGCGGTCGGGTCGACGATGCGGTGCGCGTGGCCACGGAGCTGGCGATGTCGGCCGAAGGTCCGCTCGACAAGGCGATCGCGTTCACGGAGGTCGGCCGCCTCTACGAGTCTTTGCCGGACGAAGCGGAGCATGTCGAGGCTGCCGCGCAATCGTATCGCAGCGCGATTGAGGCCGTGCCGAGCTACCTGCCCGCGCTCGAGGGCGCCGGTCGCACGCACGGGCGGCTCAACGATCGCGAGCGACAGGTCTGGGCGCACGTGTCCGAAGCCGAGCAAGCCGTGTCGCCGATGGATCGCGCCGTGGCCTTGCGACGCGCGGCCGAGCTGCTCCTGCGCGACGACGCGAACGGAGACGAGGGGCTCGCGTTGCTCGAGCAGGCGTGGGCGGCGGCGCCCGGGCACGAGGGGATCTTCTCGCTGCTGGAGCGCGTGCTGCGACGGCGTGGAGCCTGGCCTCGCTTGCGAGTGTTGTACGAGGAGGAGCTTGCCCGTCCGCTCGCGCCGGCGCGGCGTGCTCGCCTGCTCATGCGCCTCGGGCCATTGTGCACCGAGCAACTCGCCGACCCCGCGCGAGCCGTGGCTGCCTACCAGGAAGTCGCGGGGCTCTCGGCGAGCGTGCGCGACCTGGCGCTCGCCGAGCTCGAGCGGGTGTTCGAAGACGTCGGCGATCTGCCTGCGCTCGAGGACGCGCTCGCCAACCTGTCGACGAGCACCACCGACCCGGTGCAGCTGGCGTCGCTCGAGGAGCGTCTGGCGGAGCTGCGCGACGCGCAAGGCGATGCGAAAGGTGCGCTCGAGCTGTATCGTCGCGCCATCGAGCGCGCGCCCAACACGCACAGCGTGCTCGCCTCGGCGGGTCGCGCGTTCGGGCGCGCGAAGGATTGGCCGTCGCTGCTGGCGTTGTACGACCGCACCGTGCGGGACGGATCGACGACCGAACGAGTCACGTACGGCTACAAGGCCGCCATGCTGCAGGCTTTCCAGCTCGGAGACGTGCCGGGAGGCATCGCGCGCCTCGAAGCCGTGCTGGCCGATTCGCCCCGCCACGCGCCGACGCTCGTCGCTCTGTCCACGTTGTATACGCGTGCGAAGCGCTGGTCCGAGCTCTTCACCGTGAGCGCAGCGCTACCAGCGACACCGGTCCAACGCGTGCGGCGCGCCGTCATCGCGGAGCTCGCCGGCCTCCACGAACAAGCGCTCGAGATATGGAGCACGCTCGAGCGAGAAGGTGTGGGCGCTTCGCGTCCGGCGCGCGCGCGGTTGCTAGGCAAGCTCGGGCGCTGGGCGGAGCTCGCCCAGACCTATCAGCAAGCCGCGCAGGACGGGCCTCCCGCTCGTGCGGCTCACGCGCGCTATCGCGCCGCCGAGCTGTGGGCCGAGCGCTGCAGCGAACGCGGTCGCGCCTTGGCGCTGACCGACGGGCTGGCACCGGCAACGGCGTTCGTGCTGGCGTGGGGGCACGGTCGTGGCGAAGCGATGGTCGAGCTGACCCAAATCGCCGAGTCACTCCCCGAGGCGGGCCTGCGCGCTGCGCTCCTCGGTGAGCTCGCGGTGATGCACCGAGGCGGCGCGGAGGCCGACGACGCGATGCAACGCTGGTCCAAGGCGGCGCCGCAGAACCCCGCGGCGAGCCTGTACGAGGACGAGCGCTGCGAGGCCATGGGCGATCGCGCCGGTCTCATCGAGCGCTTGCGGCAAAGACTGCGCACCAGCGACGGTGACGAGGAGACGCAAGCGCGCAGCAGCGCGCGCCTGGCGACGCTGCTGCAAGAGGTGGGCGGCGGGCGTGAAGCCATCGATGCGCTCGAGCGCGCGGCAGCCTCGCCGTTCGTGCCCGTGCCTGCGCTCCTCGATCTGACGCGCCTCTATGCCGAGCTCGGCGACATCCCGCGGCTGCAGACGGCGTTGCAAGCGCTGGCCGAGGCGCTGCCCGAGGGGTCGGCGCGTGCGTTGTGCCTTCGGGCGCTCGCGCACTCGTATCTGCTCGTGGGCGACCGTGAGCGAGCGGCCGCAATGTTGGAGTGGGCGCTGCGCACCGACGCGTGCGACTTCACAGCGCTGCGGTCACTCGCCGCGCTCGTCGAGACCACGGAGCCGATGCGCATGATCGCGCCGCTCGTTCGCGCCTGGGAGAGCGAACCGGCCGGTCCGCAGCGCGTGCAGATCGGGGTCGCGGTCGCCGTGCGCATGTTGCGGGTGGGTCGCTACGACAACGCGCGCGATTGCTTACACCGCGTGCTCGCGGACGCCCCGGAACACTTCGGCGCGCTGCTCACCTCGGCCGAGCTCGAGCAGCGAGCGCAGCGCTGGAGCGAGGCGGCAACGTACCTCGAGCGCATCGCCGATCACTCGGAGGCCGAGCCCACGACGGTACGAGAGGCGATGGAGAAGCTGGTCGAGCTTCAGCTCGGGCCTCTGCAGAACCCGCAAGCTGCGCGCGCCTCGTCGGCGAAGCTGTGCGCGATCACCGACAACGACATCGGTGCTTTGACCTTGGCGCTTCGGGCTGCCGAGGCTGCGGGTGCGATCGACGATACGGAGTCCCTGCTGCGCCGGCTGATCGAGAGCCCGCAGGTCACCGAGGACGCACGTGCCGGTCACCAGCTGGCCCTCGCCAGCCAGCTCGACTCGCACCGCAACGATTCGCTCGCTGCGATCGACGTGCTGAGCAACATCCGCCTTCCGTCCAGACGACGCGAAGCCATCGAGCGCTTGATGGCGCTCGGCGAAAAGACGAATCGCTGGGACCTCGCAGCCGCTGCGCTCGAGCAAACTCTCGACCGTCACGTCGACGACTCCGCTCGGCTCGACTCGGCGTGGGAGGTCGCGATTCGCACCCGCTTGGCCGAGCTGCTCGACGGGCCGCTCGAACGCCAGGAGGCCGCTGCGCGGCAGTACGAGCGTATCGTGGCCCTCGATCCCAAGCAGCTGCCCGCGTTGTTGCGTCTCGCCGAGCTGGTGGCAGCAGAGCCCGACAAGGCGATCGTGCACCAGCGCGCCTTGCTGGTGGCCGACCCGTCGAGGCTCGTCACGTACCGCACGCTGCGGGGGCTCGCTCTCACGACCAACGACGAAGACACCGCATTCCTGGTGGAGGCCGTCCTCGAAGGCGCTGGGATCGCCGATGAGGAAGAGACGTATTTCTACCAGCAGCGAAGGGGTCGCCTGGGCCCGACGCTCGAGGCCGGGTTGCAGGTCGCGGATCTGGATCTGCTGGCGCCGGAGCGAGCGCTGCCCGCGCTGCGTCTGCTGGCGACCGTGGCGTCTGCGCTGGCGCAGGTGTTCCCGATCGACCTCGCGTACTACGGAATCACCGAGAGCGCGGTCGCCGACTCGCCGCTCTCGGCGCGGGTGGGCGGCATCGCAAACGTGCTCGGTATGGGCTCGTTCCGGCTCGACCTGGTGTCGAACCGCGTCGGTGCCTGCGCGGAGGTGGGCGTCCCGCCGCGCCTTCTCGCGCCGCGCTCGCTCGAAGAAGCGCCGCCGCGTGAGCAGATGTTTTTGCTGGGAGAGATCGCCGCGCGTGCCGCATTCGGGTTCGCAATCGGGGACCCGCGCCGCGCGAACGCGATCACGCCGACGTTGCTCGAGTACGTCGTGTGGGCCTGCTTCGAACTGTCTTCCAGCGACGGGAGCTCACCGTTCCGCGGCAAGGCGGTCTACGAAGATATTCGCCGTCGTCTGAGCGCGACCGTGAGCGCCGAGGAAAAGACCGAGGCCTCGGCCATCGTCGCGGCGCAAGGATCGAATCGCGACGTGAATGGCGCCGAGCTGCTCGCCGCGATGAACGCCGCGGCGTTCCGCGCGGGTGCGTTCATGGGACACGACCCGGCGGTTGCGCTCGCGTCATCTCGCCAACGCGAGGGGATCACCGCGAGCGGGATCGACGCGTTGCCCGAGGGAGTCCGAGCCGTGTTGCCGTTCTTGTTGTCGTCGCAGCATCTGGAGCTGCGACGCCGGCTCGGGATGGGGGTGCGCTGATGGCCAAGATCGAGACGATGGTGAGCTGTCCGTTTTGCCGACGCGTCTACAAGATGATGCTCGACCGTGCCATGGCCAAAGAGCGCGGCACGCGTGCGTCGTGTGGGCGTTGTGGCAACTCGTTCGAGCTCGCGGCGCGGGTGGTGGTCACGATGAACTCCAATGTCGGCACCGGTGTGGCGGGTGGCCCTCGCGCCGGCACGACCATGCCACCGCCACCGCCGGCCCGCGCGCCGGCTGCCGGCGAGGTCGTCGAGGCGGTGGCCCCGACGGATATCGAATCGGACGAGGCCTCGTCGAGCATGCCGGCTGTCGCGCCCGCGGTGGCCGAGTTTGCCGTGAGCTCACCAACGGTGCGCGAGACCATCGAGCCGATGGCGCCGATGGAAGCCGCGGCCATCGACTCGTTTCCGACACCACCCCCGGCAGCCGAGGTCGCGACGGAGAGCCAGCCCGCGATCGATACACGGCCAGGCGATTGGCTCGATCGTGCCGATCCAGGCCTCTGCTTCACCCGGCCGGAGCCGGACGCGGTCGTGGCGATGACTCGCCTGTTGCCGTAGCCGCTAGAAAGTACCGGTCAAGCCGCCCGCGTAGGGATACACGGTCGGCTGCGTGTACGACTGGCGCCGGACGACGGTCTTCTTGCTGACGGCGCCCGCGATGATCATCGCTAGGCCCGCGGTCTGGACCAGGGCATCGAAGATCAGCGCACCGGTGGCCCAGGGGACTGCGCTGTCCCAGCGATTGGCATCGTGACGGTTCAGATCGATCGCGGTGATGATGGGGCCGGCGAGCGGGATCGCCAGCTCGGCGCGGTCGGCATAGTAGGCGCTCGAGGCGGACGCGACGTAGGACACGGCGAAGATCGAGATTCCCGCCGACATGAGCCCATAGCGTGGGCGACGCTCCATCGCAGGCGGGGTCGGACGATAGGTGCTCAGCGACGGTAACGCTTGTGGACAACCGGCCGGACAGGTGCCGGCATCGGGCGCGTACGGATTCGGCGCGTACTGCGCGGGTGGCGCGTAGTCCCCCGGCGCTGCGTATGGATCAACAGGCGCCGGCTGGAGTGGCGGCAGCGGCGGTTCCGCTGGCGGCGCGACAAGCAGAACCGGCGGAGACGTCTTCGGACCGTACGGATCGAGTGGGCCGGTCTCTCCTGGTCCCCCATACGGATCGATCGGGGAGCCGCCGGGATCGGCGTGCGCGAGGCTCGGCGAGACCGACAGCACGCTGAGACTCACGACCAGAACGCTGGCGACTGGAACGCTGGCGATGCGGTTACGCAAGGGAACGTCCTCCTCGTCCATTTCGTGCCTCGGCAAGCAACCTTGGCCGTCGAAGGACGATATTCAACCTTAGCACGATCTCCGCTGCCCGCGCCGGCCTACCCGGGTTTGTCCGGTGGTTTCAGTGGTTTGACAGGGAACGCCTTGACGCCCATGCCACGCAAGACTAGACAAGGGCCCCCGCCTATGACGAATCCGGCCCAGGAGACTCCGCGATTGCAACGACATGCGTTGCGCGCGCTGCCTCTCACGCTCGCGGGGGCGATTGAGCGGGATCCCGCGCTTCTCGACGGTCCGGCGATCGCCATCGTGGGCGCGCGGGCCGCGAGCCGGGCCGCCCTCGAATTCGCCCACGAGCTCGGGCGCTTGCTCGCCGAGGCCGACCGGTTGGTGATCTCGGGCGGCGCGCTGGGCACCGACGGTGCGGCACACGAAGGCGCCCTGTCCGTCGACGGCCGCACCGTTGCGGTGCTCGGCACGGGGATCGACGTCGCGTATCCGGCGCGCCACGCGCCGATGTTCGCCCGCATGCTGGCGCGCGGCGGTCTGATCAGCCCGTTCGATGTCGGTGAACAGCCTCGGCGCGGCCACTTTCCTGTGCGCAATCCGTTCATCGCAGCGCTGTCGGACGCCGTCGTGGTGGTCGAGGCCGGCCTGCGATCCGGATCGCTCGGGACCGCGCGTGCCGCGTTGTCCCTGGGGCTGCCCCTCTATTGTTATCCCGGCTCGCCGGGCTGCGACTCACTCATTGCCAGCCGCCAGGCCAAGCCGGCCGCGCAGGTGGCATGGCTCGCCGATCATTTGATCACCGGCGCAGCGCATGTCGCGAGCCCGGCGCTCGAGGCAGGCTCGTTCGAGAGCAGTGTGCTGGCCGCTTGTGCCACCGCGATCGATGCCGGCAGCTTGGCCGCGAGCCTGGGTGAGCCGCTCTCCGTGGTGCTCGAGTGCTTGCTCGAGCTCGAGCTTTCTCGACGGGTGATGAGGTTTCCGGATGGTCGCTACCTTGCGCTCACCGGGTCAGTGGAACTAAAGGGATAGGTTAGATGTCAGCCAAGAGCAGTCCGCAGAAGAAGCCCGCACCCGCCAATGCCTCGCCCGTCAAAGCAAAGCCCGCCAAAGCACCGGCCAAGGCGCCGAGCAAGAAGCCCGCCCCCGCGAAGGCAGCACCGAAGGCCAAGCCCAAGCCCAAGGCCGCGCCCAAGGAAGTCGAAGAGGACCAGGTCGACGCCGCCGACGAGAGCGGAGACGAAAAGCCGAAGCGACGTGGCAAGGGCGAGCGCGCGCTGGTCGTGGTCGAGTCGCCGGCCAAGGCGAAGACGATCAAGAAGTACCTGGGTGCGGGCTTCATCGTGAAGGCTTCGGTCGGTCACGTGGTCGACCTGCCCAAGAGCAAGATCGGCGTGGATGTCGAGAACGGCTTCCTGCCCGAGTACGTTCACATCCAGGGCAAGTCGAAGATCATCGCGGAGCTGAAGAAGAGCGCGAAGGAGGTCGACATCGTCTACCTCGCGCCTGACCCCGATCGCGAGGGAGAGGCCATCGCGTGGCATCTCGCCGAAGAGATCCGGCCGTCCAACTCCAACATCAAGCGCATCCTCTTCAACGAGATCACGAAGCGCGGCGTCACCGAGGGGTTGTCGAGGCCCGGCGTGATCGACATCCACAAGTTCGAGGCGCAGCAGGCACGTCGCATCCTCGACCGGCTCGTGGGCTACCAAATCTCGCCCATCCTGTGGAACAAGGTGCAGCGTGGTCTCTCGGCGGGCCGCGTGCAGTCGGTCGCGGTGCGCATGATCGTGGAGCGCGAGCGTCAGATCGCCGCGTTCAAGCCGGAAGAGTACTGGACCATCGAAGCCGATCTCGAAGGCCCGATCCCGCCGCAGTTTCGCGCGAAGCTGTCGAAGATCGACGGCAAGAAGGCGGAACTCACCAACGGCGACGAGTCGAAGGGCATCGCGGCCGAGCTGAAGAAGCTGCCGCTCAGCGTGAGCGAGGTCGAGCGCAAGGAGCGCCGCAAGAACCCGTTGCCGCCGTTCATCACGTCGCGCCTGCAACAAGAAGGCGCGCGCAAGCTGCGCTTCACCGCGAAGAAGACGATGGCGCTCGCGCAGCGTTTGTACGAAGGCCTCGAGCTGGGGGACGGACCGGTCGGTCTCATCACCTACATGCGTACCGACTCCACGCGCCTCTCGGACGACTCGCTCGCCGACGCGCGCAACTACATCGGCGAGAAGTTCGGCAAGGACCTCTTGCCCGACGCGCCGGTGATCTACAAGACGAAGAAGAGCGCGCAGGACGCGCACGAAGCCATTCGTCCCGCCTCCACCGAGTACGAGCCGGAGCGCGTGCGCAAGCTGCTCGAGGTCGCCGCTGCCGGCAATCAAGAGAAGCTGCGCGACGCGGAAGACTACGTTCGCCTCTACACGCTCATCTGGAACCGCTTCATCGCATGCCAGATGAAGCCCGCCGTGTTCGACCAGACCACCGTCGACGTGCAAGGCGGTCGATACACGCTGCGCGCCAACGGGCAGATCATGAAGTTCCCGGGCTACACGCTCGTGTACACCGACAGCGCCGAGGAGACCGGCGAGACGGAAGACAACGGAGACCGCACGCTGCCGCCGCTGCAGCAGGGCGATGCCGTGAAGCTGCACAAGATTGATCCCGAGCAGCACTTCACGCAGCCGCCCCCGCGCTTCTCGGAAGCCTCGCTGGTGAAGGAGCTGGAAGACAAAGGCATCGGCCGTCCGTCGACCTACGCGGCCATCCTCTCCACCATCCAAGATCGAGGTTACGCGGAGAAGCGAGAGGCGCGGTTCTATCCGACGCTGCTCGGGACCAAGGTGAACGACCTGCTCGTCGAGTCGTTCCCCGGCGTGCTCGACGCCACGTTCACGGCGCAGATGGAAGAGGGCCTCGACCAGGTGGAAGAGGGCACGGCCGACTGGAGGAAGCTCCTCGGTGACTTCTACACGCCGTTCAAGGTCGAGCTCGAGCACGCGGCGAAGCACATGCGCGACCTCAAACGCGAGGAGACGCCGACCGACTTCAAGTGCGAGAAGTGCCAGTCGACGATGGTCATCAAGTGGGGACGCAACGGCGAGTTCCTCGCATGCTCGGCGTACCCTGAGTGCAAGAGCACCAAGGAGTTCATCCGCAACACCGACGGCACCATCGGCCTCAAGCCGGAGACCACCACCAACGAGGTCTGTCCGGCGTGCACCAAGCCGATGGTGGTGAAGCGCGGTCGCTTCGGCGAATTCATCGCGTGCTCCGGCTATCCCGAGTGCAAGACGACGCGGCCCATCTCCCTCGGCGTCACCTGTCCGCGTCCCAACTGCGGTGGGTTCGTCACGGAGAAGCGCTCGCGTCGCGGCAAGGTGTTCTACGGCTGCTCGAACTACGCGAAGACGCAGTGCGACTTTGTCGCGTGGGACAAGCCCGTCCCGCAGAAGTGCCCGCAGTGCGGCGCGGCCTTCCTCGTCAAGAAGGAGTCACGCAAGGGCACGCGTCTCCGTTGCATCGCCGAGGGCTGCGGCTACTCGGAAGGCGGCGTGGAAGCGAGCGAAGTCGAAGCGGGCGACGCGGTCAAAGAGGGTGACGCCGCGTAGCAGCAGCGCGCGAAGTTCGAGCCGGTGCGCGGCACGGACGAATCGGCCTACGAGCAGCGGCCCGATGCGCAGGTGCCGACGCCCCCTGTCGCCGGATCCACGCAGTCAGAGTTGGTGACGCACTCCACGCACATCCCCGTGCTTGGATTGCACAACGTCGCGCGTTGACCACCATCCAGCGTGCTCGGGCAGTCGACGTTCCTCGTGCACGGCGCGCTCGGCCCCAGTGGGACACAGGCGTGGGTTTGCGCGCTGCAGGTCAACCCGGGGTCACAGGAGCCTGCGATGCATCCCACGCACAGCCGCGCGAGTGGGTCACACGTCGGTGTGGTGGATGGACACTCCGCCGAGCTGCTGCAGTGGACCCAAGCCAGGCTCGCGTCCGGAGCATCGGCAGCGATCGCGAGCGCAGCGTCATGACAGCCCGACAGAGCGAGCAACAGAAGACAGGCGATTCGCATCATGGCTACCAACCGCCCATCGCATCCGAGCAGGTGGGATCCGGGTCGGTCGGATTGTCTGTCGTGAAGAAGGTCACGAGCTCGCAACGCTCCTGGGTGTCGCCGTGTGAACCGGCGGAGATCGTGTGGTCGGTCGGATTGTTGTAGGTGCACGTGAACGAGATGTAGGGAGCCTCCGTGGGCAGCGACAGCGCTGGATCGAAGACCTTCAGCAGCGGGTGATCCCAGCTCGCGCTTGCGGCGAGCGGGTCGCCGCAGGTAGGACCGAAGCAGTAGGGGGTCGGCGAAGCGCCCGTTGCGCTCGTCGTGGTGCTGAAGTTGGTGAGCTGTTGTCGACCGAGGCCCATGAGCGCGACGATCGAAGCCGCCGACGCGAACGAGCAACTCTTGTCCGTTTGCCATCGGTACGACCTGGCCGGAATCGCGATGCGCGTGTTCCGCAGCGTCGCCACGCGAAGAGCCTTCAGCGAAAGGTCTGGGTTCTCGTGGAGCCGCGCGCACAGCTTCGTCGGCTCCGCGGACGGCGCCGCGCTCGCATTCAGCACGTGATAGAGCAGCATGACCTGCTGGTACGGCTTCACCCGGTACGCCGCGCCGGGGACCTGGAACGTGCCGCCACCTGCGGCGTCGAGCTGCGCCATGAGCGACCAGTCAGCGCTCGGGTCGTTCTTGCAGTCGAAAATTTGATCCGGGTAATCGTTGTCCGAACGATAGATCGCCGTGTGGTGCCCGTTACGACCATAGTCGACGTCGATCCGATCGATCTGCGTGGCCACAGCGTTCGGCAGCTTGAACGTCTGACACACTTGCACATCGCCGGGTGGAACCGTGAAGGGGCCCATGCCGAGCTGCAGGCCCATGTCTGACTCACCACACACTGAGGCTGAGGCCGGTACCTGCGCGCCGATCAAATTGTCTTCGCCGCAACCGGCGAGCTGAAGCATGGCAACTAGCGTCGCCGTCATGATCTTGGTCATACAGCTCTTGGTGCGTAACGCGCATCGAGCTTTCATCGAGCTGCCTGAAATGTTCCGAACGCGAAGCCCGCGGACAGCACGATGTCGAATCGCGGCACCGTCGGTTGTTCGCTCAGGTAAGCGACGCGCACGCGTTGCTCGCGCGGCCAACCGAACGCCGAGACACCGAAGGATGCCGAGCCGGTCCGGAAGCGAATCCCGCCACGCACGCCGATCGAGAGCCCGGGGTCGAACGCCCAGGCGACGCCGTTGGCAGAGAAGCCACTCCCTTCGGTGCGGAGAAGCCCGTTGAGCAGATCGGCTTGGATGTCGAGGTAGAAGCGCCGTGGGAAGAAGCGCACGACCGCACCGACGCTGACCGCGAGTCGTGTCCACGCGACGTTGCCCTCGCCGAGCGCGAAGCTTCGAGAGCCCGTACCGATGATAGCGAAGCGACCGGCCCAGCGTTGGCGGTGCTTGGTGAGAAGGCCATACGCAAGCCCACCCGGGGCGAAGCTTCTGCCAGCGACGGACGCAAGAAATTCCCCACCGACCTCGTAGTCGAGGCGCGGGGGCGGTGGTTGCATGAGGCTGGGCACAGGCGCGGGCGCGGTGGCGCTGCGCAGATCGCCTGTCCACGCGGCGATCACCGCAGCGATTGTGAGGGCGCGCACCTCGCACGACGCGGGACCGACGAAGTGGTGGTGAGCGAGCACGTTCAGCTGCGGGTCACGCAGAATCAAGGCCAGGCCGTCGCCGTCGCTGTCGGTGGACACCGCAGCGGTGAGGTGCAGCTCGCCACTCGAGGGTTCAGCCTGCAGCACACGGAGCTGGGCCTCAACGGCAGCGTTGGTCGGACAATCGGTGGTGCTCAGCACCTGCGCTAGCGCAAACGAGACGCGCAGCGCGATCGCGAAGGCGTTCAGCGCACGCCCCTCAGCGCGGCTCGTGCCGCATCGATGGAGCGACCGTGCGGAAAGCGAACGAGATAAATCTCGAGATCGCGGCGAGCGCCCGCGATGTCGTGGAGGAGGCCTCGGCACGAAGCGCGCCCGTACAGCGCGCGCTCTGCCAGATCCATCGATGTCGTCGCGATGACGGCTTCGAAGTCTCGCAATGCCTCGACGCACCTGCCGGCGCTGGACCGGAGCTCACCACGAACCACTTTGAGCTCTTCGTTGCTGCGCTCGCTCGGCGCGTGCAGCTGGTCGAGCAGCGCAAGCGCTTCGGCGCGCCGATCGAGTTGCAGCAGCGCCTGAAGCTCGATGCGCCGGATCTCTGCATCGAACGCGCCGGAGCGCGCGCGTGAATCATAAGCTGCAACATGGAGGAGCGCGGCCTTCGCGTCGTGATCTCGACGCAGCGACGAGATCGCCTTCGCGAGAAGGTCGGCCTCCAGCTGAACGTCGTCGACGACCGGTGCCTCCGGTGCTTGTACCGTCTCCGGTGGAGGCTCGACCGGCGGCGGCGGCTCTGGCTTGTGATGCTGCGCGGGCGCGACGGAGTTGGCGGGTGCTTCTTCGATGGGGACTGCATGATCGAAGGTGACGATCGTGCCCTGGCCCACCGCGGTGCTACGCCCGTCGCTCCACGTCACGCGCACCTGCCCTACGTAGGCCGCGATCCGAACGTTGCGTTGGCTCACCTCGACCTCCGCGGTCGTATGGGACGCAACGATCACGGTGGCGGAACGTGCTTCGATCGTCACGTCACCCACACCCGTCGACACGAGCATGCGCCCGGCGTCGAGCCGAAGGCGTCTCGTGCCCGTGCGTTTGACCGTTGCGGCGCCCAAAGCTGCGAACCGCGCATCGTCTGCGATCGGCCGCCAGGCGGGCGCCCCGAGCTCCGCGGGCGCGACCGGTCCCGTCACGGTCGCGAAGGCTTGCGTCGCAGAGCCCGGCAAGGTCGTGGGCGCGGGCGCGTATCGAAGCCACACGACTGCGCAGAGGAACGCGGCAGCGCTAGCTACCGTGAGCGAGCGATTATAGCGCGGCCTCGCGAGACGTGTCTGCGTGCGTGCCATTGCGACCGAGCCGAAGGGCGCTGGTGTGGGCACGCGCGCGAGCAGCGACGCGGCCGTCAGCTCCGCTGCGGAGCCAGCGCCGCCATCCACGAGGCGACGCATCGGGTCAACGGTCAATCGCTCTTTGCTCATCGCTCGTCTCGCTTTCGACTGTCGAGTCGCTGCGCGTGCTCGACGAACCGCGCACGCGCCCGATGCAGCCGTACCCAGACGTTCGGAAGGCGGTGCCCGGTGAGCTTCGCGATCTCTTCCCCCGAGACGCCTTCGAGCTCGAAGAGGATGAGGATGGCGCGATCGCGTTCCGAGAGGCGCTCGAGCGCGCGATAGACCGTGCATTGCGCCTCGACCCGCTCGAGATCGTCGAGCGGAGTGGGATATACGACAGGCTCGTCGGTGAGCCGCGAAAGTCGCAGCCACCGACGAACCCGCTCCTTGCGCCGGAGCGAGATAACGGTGTTCTCGGTGATTCGGTACAGCCACGTCGTGATCTCCGCCTCGCCACGGAAGCCGGACGTGCACCTTGGCGAAGACGTCGTGCACGAGGTCTTCCACGTCGAGATAGGGGCCAGCCAAGCGCGCGACCCAGCGCGCCACTTTCGGCGCGTGCAGGCTGTATAGCTCGCCCGCATCGCGGGGCGGCGTCTCGGCCTGGAGTTCGGGGTTGGCGATCACGGCGGCTACTCTGGTGCGTATCTTTGCCGGACCTTTCAACAAAAAAGCACGGAGAGCCAGCGAATCTTTCTCCGGTTTAGCGCGCGAGCACTGCGACGAACGACGGTGTCGCAACGGTGAGGGGGCCCGCTTGGACGAGGGCATCATCGCACGAGCGTCAGCACCGCGATCTGCGGAGGCACGCCGAAGCGAACGGGGATAAGGCTGGTGCCAATTCCCGTGGTCACGAACAGCTGGTGGTCAGCTTCTGCGAGGAGCCCGCGCACGTAGCGTTGACCGTATGGGGACGGCACGATCGGCGCGCCAATCCAGGGCAATCGCACCTGGCCGCCATGTGTGTGGCCGGCGAGGGTGAGCGCGATGCGCGCCGGCACGTGAGGGAACACGCTGGGATCGTGCGTGAGCGCAACGACGACCTCTCCATCGGGGATGTCGGCCGCATCGAGGATGCGCGCAGGTCGCGGACGGCCGGTGGTCAGGTCGGGAATGCCGAGTAGCCACATGCGGGCGCCTCCGCGTTCGATGCGCACGGCTTCTTCGTCGAGAACGCGGATGTTCGCGCTGGTCAGCACCGCACGCGCTTCGTTGGCGCCGTACCACCAATCGTGGTTGCCCAACACGGCGAACACCCCGAGCGGCGCGTGCAACGCCGCGAGGACCGGTGCGCTCTGCATCACGTCGGAATCGGGCGTGGGCACCTCGTCGGCCAGATAGTCGCCCAGGAGTGCGATTACGTCGGGATGGAGCTCGTTGGCGCGCGCCACGATTTCAGCGAGACGGCCAAGATGCATGTGAGGCCCACCAATGTGCAGGTCCGATATCGCCACCACGCGCAGCCCTTCGAGCGCTGCCGGCCACGCTGGCAACCTGATGGCTTGCTCATGCACCACGAGGTGCCGCGGCTCGATCCAGAAGCCCCACGCGGCGATGGCGAAGATGACGATGGCAGCAACAAGGACCGGTCGTCGTCGTCTGGTCACTGCGCCCGCTCGTAGGCCGCGAGATCGATCACGCTCTGGTCCGGTGTCTCGAACACGATCGCGCTGGCCGGCGGATGTGCGAGCGCCAGCGCGTCCGCCGCGACACCGGACAGGAGCTGCGTGTTCAGCGTGCCCCACGGCTCGAAGTAGCGCGCGCGCTTCATCGCATCCGGGCCGAAGTCACGCTTGTCGACGAGGAGATAGTCCACTTCATAGCGGGTGCGCAACACGAGCACCTCGGCCGCGGTGCGTCCGTAGTACGCGCGATAGAACGCCTCCATGCGGCGATCGATCTCGAGCGCGTACTCGTAGAGGAAGGGTACGTTGAGCGCGGCGGAGAACAGTACGCTGCGCTTGGCGAACAGCTGGACGTACGTGCTGCGCTCCGGATGCGTGGCGATGAGCGCTTGCTCGGGCAGCGTGCCGACAAAGCGGATGGCCGATGAGTCGTACCGGTGCACGGGCGTTAGGTTGTCGACGGCGACCAGGCCGTCTCCCCCGACGACGAACAACAGGGCGGCATAGGCGATTGCCGCGAGCACGAGCCGGGGCGCAGCCACGCGGATCCTCACGACCGCGAGATACGCGAGGGGGAGGCCCAGCAGCGCAGCCGGGTACCACGCTTGCTGCACCATGCGATCGGGCAGGTACAGGCGATAGGCCAGCACGTGTGCGAGGGCGCCGGCAGCGATCCCGGTCAGCGGAAGCGCGAGGAGGATGGCGGCGCCTCCGCGCTTCCAGTTGCGATCGCGTGCGTGCACGAGGATGCAGAGGGAGAAAAGGCCGAGGAGCGCCCAGGGTGCGAACGTCCAGCCGTGCCACCAACCTCCATCGGCGCGGAACGGTTGCGGCAACAGCTCACGCAACGTGACGAGAAAAGGGGGGAGCGGAAAGTAGGGCTGCGCGCCCGAGGGCTGCATCTGCCGGAGCCCCTCGGCTTGCGCATACGTCGGCGCGCCGCCGAGCTTCGGGTCGTGCCACAGCGCGAGGCCAGCGCAAGCAACGCCGAGCGCGCTCGCGAGGAGGCCGCGCAGCCGGGAGGCTCCATCTCGCTGGCTGAGCACATAGGCCGGCGCAGTGCACAGCAGCGACGACGGATACGCGAGGCCCTGTAGCACCAGCACGAGCAACGCGCGCCGTTCGCGGCCTTCGATCGCGTAGCGGAGTAGGGCGATGGTGAGCGGAAAACCGAACCCGCGGGCGTGCCCACCCACGAGGCGATTCCACACGAACGTGCAGTGCACGAGGGTGAGCACGCAGAGCGCACCCGTGAGTGGGCCGCCCATGCTTCGGCCGAGCGCGTAGCCCTGCCATACCACCACCGTGAGCAAGACGAACGGCAGGAGCTTGCTCACCATCACCGGATCGGTGACGAGCGTGCCGAGCCAGTAGAGGGCCGACCACAGGGGCGTGCCGTACTTCGCTGCCGCATCCATCCCGAGGTCGCGCGCGAACAGCGTGCCGCCGTGGAAGCGATACGCCACGAGGGACAGCGCGCGTGCGTCCCATTCGACGATCGATCGGTCGAAGAGACCCGGCGTTTGACGCCACGCGAATGCCACGACGTAGCACGCGACCGCGCCGATGAAGACGCGTTCCGCGAGCGTGCATGGCTGACCTGGCGACGAGATGGGCAGGAGGGTAACAAGAAATGAGCAAGAAACTCGCGAGGTGGATCTCGGTCCGTTAGCGTGGCCGCAAGGGGGACGGGCATGATCGAGCGCGCGACGTTGAGGAAGGTTCTGATGTGGGGCGTGTGCCTCGGCACCCTCGGCGGTTGCAGCAGCAACGAGTCGTTGGTCAACCGCGGGACCTACCCGCAACAGATGGTTGGCGCTCGCCGTGTCGCCCCGATGGGCGCGACCACGTTCTCCGACTACGTGTTCGGCGCCGATGGCTCGCTCGCCCATCTGCGCTCCGTGGCCGGCGGACAAATCGTCGACGCAGCGCACGGCGCAGGAAACGTCCGCGGCACAGGCGGCGTGGCCTGCGAGTTCGGTGAAGTGTGGTTCGGTGTCGACGCCGATACGCTCGTCATCGACGGTCAGTGCAGCGACGGTGCCGCACGCGATATCGCGCTCGACCTGACGCAGATCTCGAACCTGCAGCAAACCGCCGAGGTCGGCGCGGCCTGGACGGCGCCCACGTCGTGGCGAATTCAGCGCTGCGATCTGCACGCCTGCGCGGACTAGGCGTCGTATGCTTCCGTTCGGAAGATGTCCGAGCGTGAACGCAAGCACGTAACCGTCGTGGGTGGTGGCCTGGCCGGCTGTGAAGCGGCCTGGCAGCTGGCCGAGCGCGGCATCCACGTCACGCTGATCGAGCAAAAGCCCGCGCGGCTGTCACCGGCGCACGGATCACCGATGCTCGCGGAGCTCGTGTGCTCCAACTCTCTACGCGGCGACAGCGTCGAAACGCCCGCGGGTCTCCTCAAGGCGGAGCTGCGTCGCGCGGGCTCCATCATCGTGGCTTGCGCCGATCACACGCGCGTACCGGCGGGCGATGCGCTCGCGGTCGACCGCCACGCGTTCGGTCGCGCCGTCACGATCGCAGTCGCATCACACCCGCACATCACCCTCGAGCGTCGAGCCCTCGAGGCTCTGCCGCCCGGCAAGGTGATCCTCGCCGGGGGGCCGCTCGTTGGTGGCGGCCTGGAGCGTGAGCTGCGTCGGCTCGGTGGCGACCGGTTCTACTTCTACGATGCCATCGCGCCCATCGTGGAAGCGGAGTCCATCGATTGGGCACATGCGTTCCGTGGCTCGCGCTACGGCAAGGGCACCACGGGCGGGGGTGAGGGCGACTACATCAACTGCACGTTGTCGGAGCCGGAATACCGCGCGTTCGTCGAGGCGTTGCGCGCGGGGCAGAAGGTGCCGCCGCACGCCTTCGAGGAACCGCGCTACTTCGAGGGCTGCCTGCCCATCGAGGTGATGGCCGAGCGGGGGGACGACGTGCTGGCGTTCGGGCCGATGAAGCCCGTGGGCCTCGAGACGGACGCGTACGCCGTCGTACAGCTGCGCGCGGAGAGCCGCTGGGCGCAGAGCTTCAACCTGGTGGGCTTTCAGACGCGGCTCACCTATCCGGAGCAGAAGCGCATCTTCGCGATGATCCCCGCGCTCAAGAATGCCGAGTGGGTGCGCATGGGCTCCATCCATCGCAATGCGTACGTCGAGTCTCATCGCCTGCTGGGCGCTGCGTTCGAGATGAGATCGCGACCCGAAGTGCACCTCGCGGGACAGATCACCGGCGTCGAGGGCTACATCGAGTCCACGGCAATCGGTCTCTTGGTCGGGCTGTTTGTGGCTGGCGAGCTACGGGGGGACACGGTCGCGGTGCCGCCGCCCGAGACCGCGTTCGGCGCGCTGTATGCGCACGCGCTGCGGCCTCGCGCGCCCAAGGAGCCTTTCCAACCTTCCAACATCAACTTCGGGTTGCTGCCACCCCTGCCGTACGTAAAAGGGCGACACGGAAAGCGCGACCGACGCGTACGTCACGTCGAGCGCGCAAAGGTGGCCCACGAGGCCTGGATCGGCACCTTGCGCGGCGAGCTACCAGGCAGCGCACCATGAAGGCGCCCAGCTACGCGGACATGCTTGCGCGCTTTCGGGTGCACCTCGAAGCGGAGAAGCGCGCGTCGGTCCACACCGTCCGCGCATATCTGCGGGACGCGACGGAGCTCGGCGACTACCTCCGCGAACGCGAGCGCGGGCAGTCGGTGCGCAGCGTGGACGTGATGTTGCTGCGCTCGTTCCTCGCGAACCTGTGGGAGCGCAACGACCCGGCTACCGTCGCGCGGAAGCTCTCGTCGGTGCGCGCGTTCCTGCGCTTCTGCAAGCGCGAGAAGGTGGTGGAGGAAAACGTGGCCGCGCTGCTCAGCCCCCCGAAGGGCAAGAAGGGGTTGCCGCAATTCCTCACCGTCGATCAGGCGAGCGCGCTGGCCGAGGCACCGACGGCAGCGACGGAGGCGCCACGCCAACCCGAGGTGTTGCGCGTGCGCGACGCTGCGATCCTCGAGGTCCTCTACGGCTGCGGTCTGCGCGTGTCCGAGTGCGTGGGGCTCGATGTGTCGGACGTCTCCCACGGCGAAGTGCTGGTGCGTGAGGGCAAGGGCCGAAAGGATCGCGTGGTGCCGCTCGGCACCAAGGCGCGCGAGGCGCTGGACGCGTGGACCGCCATCCGCCCGCAGCTCGTGCACAGCGGGGGACATCTCTTCGCGAACGCGCGTGGGGGGCGGCTCGATGCGCGCTCGGTGCGCCGTCAGGTCGATCGATATGCGATGCAGTCGGGCGTGGCGAAGACGCATCCGCACGCGCTGCGGCACTCCTACGCGACGCACCTGCTCGGCTCGGGCGCGGATCTCCGCGCCATCCAGGAGCTCCTCGGCCACGCGTCGCTCAACACCACCGCACGCTATGCACACGTGAACGTCGAATACCTCATGAAGGAGTACGCTGCGCACCACCCCCGCGCCGGCACCTCGCAGGCGCCGCTACAGGAAACCGCGCAGCATCCGGAGAGAAGCAAAAAATGAAAGTAGAGAGTCATTCCACCACCGTCATCGCGGTGCGCCGCAACGGGCGGGTGGTCCTCGCGGGCGATGGCCAGGTGACGTTGGGTCAGACGGTGGTCAAGGGGACAGCGCGCAAGGTGCGGCGCCTCCACGACGGAAAAATCATTGCCGGCTTCGCGGGCTCGGCCGCCGACGGGATCGCGTTGTTCGAGCGGCTCGAGGAGCGGCTGCGTTCCTCCGGGGGAAGTCTCCAGCGTGCGGCCGTCGATCTTGCGAAGGATTGGCGCACGGATCGCGCGCTGCGCCGTCTCGAAGCATTGCTGGTGGTCGCCGACCTCGAGCGCACCTTCTTGCTCACCGGCTCGGGCGACGTGATGGAGCCCGATGGCGGCGCCGTCGCGGTCGGCTCGGGTGGGAGCTTCGCGCTCGCGGCTGCACGCGCACTGCTCGACAACACGGAGCTCGATGCCCACCAGATCGCCGAGCGCTCGCTTACGATCGCGGGCGAGATCTGCATCTACACGAACCAAAATCTGTCGTTCGAGGAGCTTCCCGCATCATGAACAGCCGTTCCGCGCCTCCGCCCGCACGCGATCCGCGCTCGCTCACGCCGCACGCCATCGTCGAGGAGCTCGACCGCTACATCGTGGGGCAGCGGGCGGCCAAGCGAGCCGTCGCGATCGCGTTGCGCAATCGTTGGCGGCGGCAACAAGTGTCAGCCGATTTGCGCGACGAGATCGCGCCGAAGAACATCATCATGATCGGCCCGACCGGGGTCGGGAAGACCGAGATCGCGCGTCGCCTGGCGAAGCTCACCGCCGCGCCCTTCTTGAAGGTGGAAGCGTCGAAGTTCACCGAGGTGGGATACGTCGGTCGCGATGTCGACTCCATCGTGCGCGATCTCACCGAGATCGCCGTGAAGCTGGTGAAGGACGAAGAGCAGCACAAGGTGCGGGCGCGTGCGCAGGAAGCAGCCGAGGAGCGCTTGCTCGAGATCTTGTTGCCGCGGCCCGCGGGGCCACCGCGCACGGCGACGGGCGCTATTCCCTTGCCCGCTGCCCCCGTCGAACCTTCGGCGGAGACGGGCGCCACGCGGGAGCGGCTGCGGACGTTGCTGCGCGAGGGCAAGCTCGATGACCGAGAGGTCGAGCTCGACGTGGCCGAGTCTCAGCAGGGGGTGATGGAGGTGTTCTCCGGGCCCGGCATGGATCAGATCGGCTTCGACATGAGCAAGCTGCAGTCGATGTTCCAAAGTGGGCGTTCCGGTGCGCGCCGACGCAAGACGAAGGTGCCCCAGGCGATGGAGCTGCTCATCGGTGAAGAGGCCGGCAAGCTCATCGACATGGACAAAGTCGTGGCGGAGGCCGTGTTCCGCGCGGAGAACGCCGGCATCGTCTTTCTCGACGAAATCGACAAGATCGCGGGTGGGGGTAAGAGCGGCGGTGGTGGCCCCGATGTGTCGCGGGAAGGCGTGCAACGCGATCTGCTGCCGATCGTCGAGGGCTCCGCCGTTACCACCAAGTACGGCGTGGTGCGCACCGATCACGTGCTGTTCATCGCCGCGGGAGCGTTTCACGTCGCGCGTCCTTCGGACCTCATCCCCGAGCTACAGGGCCGCTTCCCGATCCGCGTCGAGCTCGAGGCGCTGTCGAACGAAGACTTCGTGCGTATCCTCACCGAGCCGGAGAATGCGCTCACCCGGCAGTACCAAGCGCTCATGGCCACCGAGGGCGTCAAGATCGAGTGGCATCCCGAGGCCGTCTCCGAGCTGGCGCGGCTCGCCACGCGCGCGAATGAACGCATGGAGAACATCGGCGCGCGTCGCTTGCACACCATCCTCGAGCGGCTCCTTGACGAGCTTTCGTTCGAAGCGCCCGGGCTCTCGGGGACCACGGTGCCGATCACCGCGTCCTACGTCCGCGAGCGTCTCGAAGGCCTCGTCGAGAACGAGGACCTGTCCCGCTACATCCTGTAGTTCGAACGCGTGGTGCAGTCTTACCAGTCGTGGTAAGACTGAGAAGATGCGGATCACATCGAAGGGCCAAGTTACCATCCCGCAGGACGTTCGTGAGCGAGCGGGCTTTCGTTCCGGTACCGATGTGGAGTTTCGCATCGATCGAGGTGGAGTCCGCTTGGTCAAGACCACGAGGGGTGGGTCGCGGCCCACTCGTGGTGTAAAGCTCGTGGAACGTCTGCGCCGATCTGGAGACAGCAAGATGAGCACGGACCAGATCCTGGCACTGATGCGAGGGGGAAAGTCGACGCGGTGATCCTCGTCGATTCGAACATCATCATCGACATCGCCCTCGGGGACTCGCGCTTCGGAGCTTGGTCGGAGCGGGCGCTTGCCCACGCAGCGGACAACGACGAGCTCGCGATCAATCCCATCATCTACGCTGAAGTTTCGGTCGGCTATTCGACCCTCGAAGCACTCGAAGAGGCCCTCGGTGACGCGGACTTTCGTCGATTGCCCTTGCCCTACGAGGCTGGGTTCCTCGCGGGGAAGGCATTCTTGCAGTACCGCCGTCGCGGAGGCACACGAACCTCACCGATGCCCGACTTTTATATCGGTGCGCACGCAGCCATTTCGCGTCTGAGCCTTCTCACACGCGATTCGAAACGCTACGCGAGCTATTTCCCTACGTTGACCATCATTGCGCCAGGATGACGTCTTGAGCTCCAAGGCGAGCGAAGGTCTCGCTCACAGCTTTCGCCTCGCAGCAGCCAGCGTGTCACGCAGGGGCGCAGATCGCGCTCGGACTGACGACCGAAGACGCGGCGTCCACGGTCTTGGCACTCCATACGAACGACTATCGCGGAGTGGCGCGCCCGGTGTGGCCGACCGGCTGTGCTGGCACCCAGAGCACCTTCGACGCGGATGGCGCTCAGTTCCTGCGCGAGGTCGCGCGCGTAGTCGGACCCGGTGCCGTCGATGGCGCCCTGGCGGATTTCTATCGCGCGCGCCGGCACCTCCGTAGGCGTCGCCGACCTCCTCGCGCAGATCGAAAAGAGCACCGGCTTCGATCCGCGACCGCTCGCCCAGGACTGGCTCCGCAGCGCGACGCCTCCCGAGGCCGCGTTGAGCCCGGTTCCGGTCTGCTAAGCTCCGACGCCATGTCAGCCGATGCATCTCTGGATCTGATCAAGAAAGCGGAGCATGCCCTCACCACCAACTATCGGCAGCAGCCGGTGGTGCTCACGCGCGGCGAAGGTTGCAAGGTGTGGGACGTGACGGGTCGCGAGTACCTCGACCTCACGGGCGGCATCGCGGCTTGCCCGCTCGGGCACGCGCACCCACGCCTCACGCGCGCCGTCGCGGAGCAAGCGGGGAGGCTCATCCACGTCTCCAACCTCTTTTACAACGAGCAACAGATCCTGCTCGCTGATCGCCTCACCAAGCTCGCCGACGGCATCGGGTCACCGCGCGTCTTCTTCTGCAACTCCGGTGCTGAAGCGAACGAGGCCTCCATCAAGCTGGCGAAGCGCTATCAGAACGTGGTGAAGGGGCGTCCTGATCGCATCGAGGTGTTGTCGTTCGAGGGCTCGTTCCACGGGCGCTCCATCGCGACGGTGGCGCTCACGGGGCAGGAGAAGTATCGCGCGGGCTTCGGCCCACTCGTCGAGTGGGCGCGCATCGTGCCGTGGCCCGAGTCGGCGAGCGACGAGCGCGCGCTGGATGCGATCACGGGCGCGACCTGCGCCGTGATCCTCGAGCCGATCCAAGCCGAGGGCGGCATTCGAGTACCCCCGGCCGGCTTCCTCGAGAACCTCCGTGCGCGTTGTGATGCTACGGGCACCGTCCTCATATTCGACGAGGTGCAGACCGGTGTCGGCCGCACCGGCACGTTCTTCGGGTGGCAGCAGAGCGGCGTACGGCCCGACGTCATCTCGCTCGCGAAGGGCCTCGGCGGTGGGGTTCCGATCGGCGCGATGCTCGCGAGCGGCGAGGTCGCGCGCGGCTTCGCGCCGGGCACCCACGCCTCCACGTTCGGTGGCAATCCGCTCGCGTGCGCCGCGGGCCTCGCCGTGCTCGGCGCGATCGAGGACGACAAGCTGCTCGCGCACGTCGCTGCGATGGGCGCGCACCTCGCCCAGGCGCTCGAGTTGTTGGTGACGAAACATTCCTCGCGCGCGATCGAGGTAAGAGGGCAGGGGCTCTTGCGCGGCCTCGCGCTCAACGGCGATGCGACCCCCTTCGTCGCGGCGTGCCGTGATCGCGGCGTCTTGTTGTCGGTGGCGGGCGGCACCGTAGTGCGCTTCGTGCCGCCGTTCATCGTGACCGCAGCCGAGCTCGACCGAGGTGTCGCTGCCCTCGACGAGGCGTTGTCGTGAGCGCCCGCAAGCGCGACTTCCGCAACCTGTGGGACCTCGGGCCCACCGCGTTGCGCGAGCTGCTGCCGGCCGCGAGCGTTCTGAAGCGCGAGCGCAGCGAGGGCAACTTGGTGCCTCGCCTCGCCGGTAAGGTGCTCGGCATGATCTTCGAGAAGGCGTCGACGAGGACGCGCGTGTCGTTCGAGGTGGGCATGTACGAGCTCGGCGGTCACGCGGTGTACCTGTCGCCGCAAGGCTCGCAGATCGGTCGCGGTGAGCCCGCACGGGACACCGCGCGCGTTCTCGGCAGCTACTGCCACGCCATCTTGGTCCGGACGTTCAGTCACGCCACGCTCGAGGAGCTCGCCAGCTACTCGCCGGTGCCCGTCATCAACGGCCTCACCGACGAGTCGCATCCATGTCAGCTGTTGGCCGACCTGCTGACGATCTGGGAACGGTTCGGTGAAGCCGCGCTGGTTCCGGGGGCTGCGCGCTTCGCGTGGATCGGTGACGGCAACAACATGGCGCACTCGTGGATCGAAGCGGCGGCGCTCCTCGGCCTCGACCTGGCGCTGGCGTGTCCGCCCGGCTACGAGCCGGACAAAGGCGTCCTCGCGCGCGCTCGCAAGAGCGCGCACCCGAAGACGCGCATCGAGGTGTTCTCGACGCCGGCCGACGCCGCGCGCGGTAGCCTCGTGGTCTCCACCGACGTCTGGGCTTCGATGGGCGAGGAGGAAGAAGCGAACGAGCGCAGGATGGCCTTCGCCGGCTTTCGCGTCGACGACGCGCTCATGGCCATGGCAGACAATTCGGCGGTGGTGCTGCACTGCCTGCCGGCGCACCGTGGTGAGGAGATCACCGAGGAGGTCCTCGAGGGACCGCAGTCGATGGTCTTCCAGCAGGCGGAGAATCGGCTGCACGCGCAGAAGGCTGCACTGCTCTGGGTGTTCGGCCGACCGTTGAACTGATCACGCGCGCTGGGGTACCTCCAGCCGGGAGGCGAGCAGCGCGCCAAGCAACGCCGACGACAGGGTGATAGCGAACACCACGAGCTGGGCGTGGCGCGGCGCCCACTGCGCGCGATCGAGCGTGGCCAGCACCACGCCTCCCAGACCCGCGCCGACGGATGTGCCGAGGGCTTCCGTCAGTTGCAGCTGACCCGACACATCGCCTTCCGCGCCAGGCGGCGCAGCCGCGATGCAGACCAGGCTGTTCGAGGGGAACGCGAGGCCCGTGCCAGCACCACTCACGGCCCAGCCGACGGGGATCGTCCACAGCGGGCCGTCGAGAAATAGCGCCAAGGTGACGACGGCGATGCCCATCGCGAGCAACAAGAACCCGATGCGCACGCGGGACGCTCGGCTCGCGGCGTCACCTCCGGCTTCGATCCGCTCGGCGAGCCACGATGCCACCACCCATCCGATTGCGCCGGCGCTGAGCGAGACGCCGGCCTCCGTCGGCGATGCACCACGCAAGCGCGCGGCCGCGAGCGGGATGAAGGCCTCGGTACCGAAGAAGGCGAACCCGAGCAGTCCGCGGATCACGAGCCCGGCGGGGAGGCCGCGCCGGGCGGACGACGTGCCGGGCGGCAGCACGGTGCGGAAGCCGGGCGCCGCGATCGCGATGCCGAAGAGGGCGGCGAGTGTCATGACCACCACGCCATGCGCACGCAGGCTCGGGGCCGCGATGAGGAGCCCGGCGCCGAGCGCGAGCTGCAGCGCGGCCGTCATGCGTCGCGGAGGTGGCATGGGCACCCGCAGGTCGAAGCGGCGCAGAGGTCGCAGCACCAGCGCGGCGCAGAGGAACACGAAGGGCACGATGCCGATGAAGACCCAGCGCCAGCCTACTGCTTCCGTGATCTTTCCCGAGAGCGCGGGGCCCATCACCGCGGGCAGGATCCACACGCTCGAGTTCAGCGCGAACATGCGTGCCCGGAGCGCTTCTGGATATCCGCGCGCGATGCCCACGTAGGTTCCGGCGATGAGCCCGCCTCCGCCTAGACCTTGCAGCGCGCGGCCCACGAGGAGCTGCGCCATGGAGTGGGCCGTCGCTGCGGTGAGCAGGCCCGCGCCGAAGCACACGAGCCCGAGCGTGATGGAGAGGCGCGGCCCGCGACCGTCGGCGATCCAACCACCGACGACGCTGCCGAACAGCCACGCCAGCATGAAGGCGCTGAAGCACCAGCCGAACCACGCTAGGCCATCGAGCTCTGCGACCGCCGCTGGTAGCGCCGGCACCACGCCCATGCCCTCGACGGCAAATACGGCGACGGTCAACAACAACCCGACGGTGAGCGAGGCCCGGCCTCCGCGGAGCACACCATCGTCTCCGTTCTGCAGCGTGGGCTCCACGCGCGCGACCTTACACCGGCGACAGGCTCTTCGAATGGGCAAGCCTCTTTCACCGACCGGATCGCGCTGAACAGCAACGCATTGTTCGGAGGTCAAAGGTTGCGTTGCTGTTTAGTCTATCTCATCGGGCGTGCCGCCCGCCCTGCCGGCCGAGCCGTCAGGATCCCACCCTGCTCACGCGGCGACTTCGCCGCGAC
>JAYUBF010000084.1:0-7213 GCA_043741435.1 Myxococcales bacterium | reverse complement strand
CGACGCACACGTACCTGTGGCGGCGCTGGGTGCGGGCGCCGCACCTGCCGCGAGCGAGGTTGCTCGGCGTCGTCTTCGCGCTGCTCGCTGCGCTGATGCCCGGCGGCATGCTGGGCCTCTTGTACATGCGCGTCTTGCCGCGAGCCGTCGCGCGGCCGCTCATGACGGCTGCGTTCACGCACCTCGGCGCCACGTTCTTCGCGCTCACGCTGACCGTCGCGCTCGAGCCATGGGCGTGGGTGGATCGCACCCGCGTCGGCGCGCGACGCAGGCTTCGCCTCGCCGGGATCGGCACGATCGCGCTGGTCTCGCTCTCGATGTTCGCGGCGTTGCGACCGCCTGCGGTCGTGGAGAAGCGGGTCACGCTGCCCCTGTTGGCGGCGTCTCTGCGCGGCTATCGCATCGTGCACCTGAGTGACCTGCACATCGGTCCCACGTTGGGGCATGCGTTCCTCGCCGAGGTGGTGGTGCGGTGCAATGCGCAGAACCCCGACGCGGTCATCATCACGGGCGATTCTGTCGACGGGTCACCGGACGACCTCGCTGCCGAGCTCGCGCCGCTCCGTGATCTGCACGCGCGAGACGGCGTCTACCTGGTGTTCGGCAACCACGAGTACCTTTCGGGCGCCGAGGCGTGGCGGAAGACGCTGCCAGCGCTAGCGCTGCGGGTACTGCGTAATGAGCAAGTGGAGCTCCGACCCGGCCTCACGCTCATCGGCGTGGACGACGCGCTCCCGGAAGGCGGTGCCGACTTCGACGCGGCGTTCGCCCACCTCGATCGACGCACCACGTCCATCGTCGCGGTACACGAGCCTGCCGCGATCGCGGAGACCGAGCGCCGCGGCGCATCGCTCCAGCTGTCGGGCCACACCCATGGAGGCCAGATCTTCCCGCTGCACTTCTTGGCCCTGCTCGAGCAAGGCTATCTGGAGGGGCTCTACAGCGTCGGGGGGACGGTCTTGCACGTGAGCCCAGGCGCTGGCTTCTGGGGTCCGCCGATGCGGCTCGGCTCGCGCGCCGAGCTGAGCGTGCTGGTGCTGCAGCGATAGCGGTTGGGGAGTGGTGCCGGATCGGGCATGGCAACGGTGAACGAGCCGTACGTCGGCCCTAGGCCATCGTCCAGCGCTTGCCCGAAGCGAGGAGCGCGGTCGCCTCGGCGGCCGGCAGCGGCTTCGCGAAATAGAAGCCCTGCACGTGACCGCAACCAAGCGACGCGAGGTCCTTCGCTTGCTCCAGGGTCTCGACGCCTTCGGCCACCACAGCGAGGTGCATCGCCTGCGACAGGAGCAAGATGGCGCGCACGATATCGCGGTGCTTGGGCCCGTTGTGCATCGCGCTCACGAACGAGCGATCGATCTTGAGGACCTCGAAGGGAAACCGATGCAGGTGGCTCAGCGACGAGTAGCCCGTGCCGAAATCGTCGAGCGCGAGCCCGACGCCGAGGGCCTTCAACTCGGCCAGCACCCGCTCCGCCGCACGCGCGTCGAGCAGCACGCTCTCCGTGATCTCGAGCTTGAGCTGACCCGGATCAACCCCGTGGCGCGCGAGGGAATCGGCCACCTCGGACACCAAGCGCTCGTTGCGGAACTGCACGCCGGAGATGTTCACGCTGAGCGAGAGGGGCCCTGCACCCAGCGCCTGCCACCGCGCCCATTGTGCGCAAGCTTCTTCGACCACCCAGCGACCGATCGGCACGATGAGCCCGCTCTCTTCCGCGGCCGGGATGAAGTCGAGTGGCGAGATCATACCCACCGTCGGATGCCGCCAGCGGATCAGGGCCTCGAAGCCGGTCAGCGCCCCCGTCGATAGCGACACGATCGGCTGATAGAACAGCTCGAACTCCCGGGCCTCGAGCGCACGTCGCAGGTCGGACTCGAGTCCAAGGCGCTTCGCCGCGCGGTCGTGCATCGCGTTCGTGAACACCACGTGGCGACCCTTGCCTTGGTTCTTCGCCTCGTACATCGCGGTCTCGGCGTCCCGCAGCATTTCCTCGGCTCGCTCGTAGCGAGCGTCCCACATCGTCACGCCGACGCTGGCCGACACGACGACGTCTTGCGCGTGCACCTGCAGCGGCTCGGTGAGCGCCTGCACCATGCGCTCGACGACGGCGACCGCGGTCTTCTCGTCGGGCGTGTGCTCCAGCAAGACGGCGAACTCGTCGCCGCCGAGGCGCGCCACCGTATCGTGCGCCCGCACCACGTTCAGCAGGCGCGCGGAGACGGCTCGCAACAGATCATCGCCGGCGAGGTGACCGAGCCCGTCGTTCACGAGCTTGAAGCGATCGAGATCGAGGGACAGCACCGCGAAGCAGGCCTCGGGGTGGCGCTTCACGCGGGCCAGCGCCTGCGCCAGGCGATCGAGCAGGAGGGTGCGGTTGGGCAGTCCGCACATCGCGTCGTGCATCGCGTCGAAACGCACGCGCTGGTCGGCGCGCTCGCGCTCGAACACGCGACCGATCTGCACGCCGACCAAGCGAACGAGCGCGAGGAGCGCTTCGTCAGGCTCTACCGCTTCGCGATCGAAGAACTCGGCGACCGCGACCACTTCGTCGCCGATGACGATGGGAAACGCGAAGCCGGCCCGCACGTTGAGGTCCTTCGCGAAGCCAGCCCGCTGAAAGGTGGAGTCGGCGGTGACGTCACGCACCCACAACGGCTGGCCGCTCTCGAGGACGCGGCCCGGCAGGCCGACGCCCTTGTGCAGCGGGATGCTGCGGGTGGCCTCGCAAAATACCTGGAAGCGCGTCGGATCCGCGAGGTGCCACACCTCGAGCGAGCGGAGCGCTTGGCCTTCGACTCGGAACACATGACCCACGGGCCACCCCGTGTACTCACACAACAGCGCCAGGGTCTGCTGCAAGACCTCGCGTGCGCTGGAGCCGAGATTGGCAGCAAAGGTGATGCGCTGCGTGAGCTCGAATTCGCGCTGGCAATCGGCGAGAGCGCGCACGGTGCGATCGGCGAGACCCTGCGCTTGGAGTCGCGCTCGGGTCTCGAGTTCGAGGCGAGCTTCGAGCCTCGAGACAGGATCGTCGGGCCGGTCGCTCACGTGATCTGCTTGGCGATGAGGTGCATGGGGATCGATCCGCCGTTCATGGTGAGGTCCAGCCGCAGGTGTGCTCTTCTCGTATCGTCCGCAGTCCACGAATCCGAAGGGGCGGCTGGACCAATCACCGAACTTCCTGCGTTACTTGCCCGGGCCGAGAATGGAGATCGGCACCAGGGTCGGGTCGAGCAGCGACGAGAAACGCCCGACGTTCGGGATGTTTGCCGCCGGCACCATGACCTTGGCACCGAGGCGTTGCGCCTTCTCGACCGCCGCGTCGCAGTCCGAGACCCACACGTAGGAGCACCAGAACGGATGCGGCACGCCGTCGGGCATCTTCATGATGCCACCGGTCTGGCGTGGCATGCCGTCGGCCTGGTTCTCGTCGCGGTTGAGGAGCGTGTACTCCATGGTGCCCATGTCCACCGTCTTGTGCGTGACACCCAGCAGCTTCTCGTAGAACGCCGTCGCGCCAGCAGGGTCCGCAGTGAGCAGCTCCTCCCAGCAAAACTCGCCGTGCTTCGCCGGGTCGTCCGACTCGGGCTTGGCATGGCCGCTCGCGTACTGCCACAACGTGAAGCCCGCTCCGAACGGATCTGCCGCCACCGCGAAGTGTCCCGTGGTGCCCGCGGCCATCTTCTTCGTGAAGACCTTGCCGCCGGCGCCCTTCGTCTTCTCCATCGCCGCGTCGAGATCGGTCACGGCGAAGTACGGCGACCAGTGGGACGGCACGGGCTGCTTACCGTCGATGACGATCATCGATCCGAAGTGCTCGTCGCCCTTCGCCCCGTAGATGAGGTTCCAATCACCCTCTGCCTTCACGCGCCAGCCGAAGAGTTCACCGTAGAAACGCTTCGAGGCCTCCACGTCCGCCGTCATGAGGTCGTGCCAAACCACCTTCCCTTGAATGCTCATCGGTCACCTCCACCTTTTGGACGCGAAGCGTACCCGCTCAGCCTGCGTTACGGGCGCCCGCAGTGGATGATCGTCAGAGGATGAGAGCTTTGATGCCGGCGGCGTGGCCGGTGAACTTGGCACCGAACCCGTCCCCGGCGGCGCGGACGATCCGCCCGACCACCTGCGTGCCGATGCCGACCCCGCCGATGAAGAGATCCACCAGCGAACCGACGGGCGGATGCTCGTCCGCCTCGATGAACACGCCGCCTTCCGACACGTCGCGCGTGCGGCCGTGGATGAAGCGACCGCTGCGCATGTCCACGAACGGCGTATCGATGCGCTTCGGGAGGCGCTCGAACGTGCGGTTTTCCCAGGAGGACTCGGTCATGCGACGTACGCTTTATACGCGCCCGAAACCCGTCCGATCAAGCACATCGTTCGGTTCTACGTTTCGCCGGCCGACTTCTCCCTCAGCTTGCTGCGGCGCATGCCGTAGGCGAAGTAGATCACGAGGCCGATAGCCATCCACACGATGAAGCGAATCCAGGTGATACGCGGCAACGGCGCCATGAGGCCGAGGCAGCAGATGATGGACAGGGCTGGCACCACGGGGACCAACGGGCAGCGGAACGGACGCGGCCGGTCCGGCTCCGTGTAGCGCAGGACGATCACACCAGCCGAGACGAGCACGAACGCGGCCAGTGTGCCGATGTTGGTGAACTCGATCATCTCGTTGATGTCGAAGAACAGCGCCGGCACCGCAACGAGGACCCCGGTGAGGATCGTGGTGATGTGTGGCGTGCGGAACCGCGGGTGCACCCTGGCAGCCCAGGCTGGCAAGAGCCCGTCACGTGCCATCGACATGAAGATGCGCGGCTGACCGAGCTGGAACACCAGCAGCACGGAGGTCATCGCGATGACCGCGCCGAACGAGAAGGCGCCCGCGAGCCGATTCATGCCCGTCTTCTGCAGCGCGAGCGCGAGCGGGTCGGCAACACCCAGCTCGCTCGACGGCACCATGCCGGTGAGCACGCCGGTGACGAAAATGTAGAGCACCGTGCAGATGACCAGCGCCGTGATCATGGCGCGCGGCAGATCGCGTTGCGGGTTCTTCGCCTCTTCGGCGGTCGTGGAGATGGCATCGAAGCCTATGTACGAGAAGAAGATCAACGACGCCCCAGCGAAGATGCCGCGGAAGCCGTTCGGCGCGAACGGGTGCCAGTTCTCCGGCTTCATCCAGAAAGCGCCGACGCCGATGAAGCCGAGGACGAGCACGATCTTCAGGGCGACGATGAACGAGTTGACCCGCGCCGACTCCTTCACACCGACGACGAGCAACACCGTCAGCAGCCCCACGATGCCCAGCGCCGGCAAGTTGAACACGATGGGCAAGCCGAAGACGTGCGGTGCGGAATCGAAGATCTCGGGCGCGGCTCTGGCTTGGTTGATCGTGGAGACCATCCACGTCGGCAGGTGCCATCCGAAGCCGGAGAGGAAGGTCTGGAAGTATCCCGACCAGCTCACCGCGACGGCGACGTTGCCGACGGCGTACTCGAGGATCAAGTCCCAGCCGATGATCCACGCGAGGAACTCGCCGAGGGTGACGTACGCGTAGGTGTACGCGCTGCCGGCGATGGGGATCATCGAGGCGAGCTCTGCGTAGCAGAGCGCCGCGAAGCCGCAGGCGATCGCGGTGATGATGTACGACACCACCAGCGCCGGGCCGGCGCCGATGTGATCGCCGCCGCCGGCGGCCGCGGTGCCGGTGGAAGAGAAGATGCCGGCCCCGATGATGGCGCCGATGCCGAGCGCCGTGAGGTCGACGAAGCTCAGCGTGCGGCTGAGCCGACCCTCGGGGGGGCCTTCGTCCCCGGTAGCGTCGGCGACGGACTTTTTCCTGATCAGCTGCGCGAACATCGACACGCATCTAACACGATTTTCGTCCAGACGGAGACGCTTAGCGGGGATGGCGCTTCGGGTCCTGCAAGGAGGCATGGTGACGCCGCTCGGGGAGAGCTGTGCGGTGCCGAGCGGATCGTCGTGCTAGGAATGCGGCCATGGCTCCGTTGACCGATTGGATGCTCACGCTGTGGCAGACGCTGCCACGCGTGCGCACCGTGCTCCGCCACCTTCGCCCCACGCTGCACCTCTCCGACCTGCGCGACATCGATGCCGAGGTGATCGCCGAGCTCAGACTGCGCGCGTTCATCTGGGACATCGACGGCACGGTGATGCCGAGCCACGCGCCCGAGGTGCATCCCGCGTTCGCGCCGGCATGGGAGCGCTTGCTCGGCGACGTCACGTTGAAGCACGCCATCGTATCGAACTCGGGTGAGCGACGCTTCGTCGAGCTCGGCCGCATCTTCCCGACAATTCCCGTGTTGCGTGCGTATCGGACCGACGACGGTGTGCGCTACCGCAAGCTCCTCGGCGGTGTGGAGACGTGGTCGGGCGCGGCCGGGGAAGGCGTGCCCGCGCGTGTGATCAAGAAGCCCGACGCGGGACTGATCGAGTACGCGCTCGAGGAGCTGGGCAATCCCGATCCGCAGAGCGTGTTGATGGTGGGCGATCAGTACTTCACCGACGTGGCCGGCGCGAGCCTCGCGGGCGTCCGTTCGGTGAAGGTGGGCACGCTCGACCGCTCGAGCTTCGCGTTGCCAGTCCGCGTGTTCCAACATGCGGAGGCCGTGATCTACCGCTTGCTCCACGGCCGTCCGCAGCGGCGCAGCGACCATGCGTAGCGGACCGAACCCATCGTGGGACCGGATATTAGCGCGTAAAGCCCGCAGGCTTTCCAGCGCGACGCACGGCCTCGAGCAGCGTGGCCACGTCTTTGCGCACGCGTTCGGTGTCGAGCACCCAGCTCAGCCCGACGCCCGTCGCCTCGCGCCGCATCACGATGCCGCGCGCGTGGAAGGCCGCACCTCCGTAGTGCGTACCGACCTGCACGTGCACCACGTGACCCACCTCGAGCTGCGGAAGCTCGGTTCGTTCGATCGCGACGAAGATCCCGCCGTGCGACACGTTGCGCGCCGCCCGTTGGAGCGTCTCGGTCTCGAGCGCGACCGCGACGTCGCGATCACTGCGTACGCTGTGCCGCAGCAACTTCACCGTCACGCTCGTCTCGTGGCGCTCGAATTGACGGCGGTCGATCGTCGCGGGGGGTCGGAGATTCGCGCGGTGCGGCGTCGACAGCTCCGCGATGCGCTCCCACTCGCTGAGGAGCAGGTGACCTTCGACCAGGGTGTCATCGACGAGGTCGTCGAGCGTC
>JAYUBF010000083.1:0-21378 GCA_043741435.1 Myxococcales bacterium | reverse complement strand
CCGCTGGCGCCGAGGCTGGTGGAGCTGGTCGATCAGGCGGAGCGCGTCCTCGAGACCGACGTCGAGCGCGCGGTGGTGATCGATGCCGAAGGCTGCACGTTCGATCTGCTCGAAGCGTTCGCGAAGGCCAAGCGGGTGTTCATCACGCCACTCAAGCCCTCGCGTGGCAGGCGACAATTACATCTCCCCGTGAGGCAACACGAATGGAGAATGTAGTTGACGCTGGCCAAAGCCGGGGGCCTCCGGTAGGTCTGACGGTCCTGCACTGGCTCGGAAGCGATGACGTTCCTCACCTCCGCGTCGCCGATTGGACCGCTGAAGCCGGAGGTCGGGTTGAACTTCGCCTTCAACATCGCCTCCGCAGACGTTCCGATGGGTGACGGTTCACGTGTCGCTCGGGGTATGCGGTCGACGCCGCCTATCAAACACTGTGCGACCCAGGCAGACGCGCTCTTGCGCCCTTTCCGGTCCAGCTTGAGCCCCGCATGTTCGTCATCAAGAAGCTCGCGGATGGCGTGGAGCGCAGCGGTGAGCCGAATATCGCGGACCCGAAAGAGGGGTGTGCAGGGGCCGTCCGCCATGAGCCTATCGAACATTTCGATCTCGCGGTTTGCGACGAGCTTCTTTGCAACATCGGCTTGGGCTCTGTCGGCAAGTGCTTCCCTCAGCGCCTCGCTTTGGGCGTGCAGGTATCGCGCGACGGACGCGTGGGCTGGTCGTCGATGTCAAAGACGGGAAGGACCGAGTACAGGCTGACGACATCCTTCCAGTCCTGCCGAGCTGGCGGGGGCGCCTTCCTCTTCGATGGCCGTCGTGGGCTCATGCCTGCCGCCGGAGCGAACCCGTGCGGCAGTGGTGCGGCAAAGAAGCCGCACTCCGTGCTTCTGGACCGTGCATGACCGTACTCCAGCAAGACCCCGCTGTTCGGTCAACAGGCGGCGGGCTCTTTCACGGTCACGCACGGTTATGAATGGCGGAAGCGCATGGGGATCGAACCCACCGAACGACGCGGAGCGCCGTTCCACCGGTTTTGAAGACCGGGCCGAGCACCAGCTGCGGTAGCACTTCCGCGAGGAGTTAACTACGCCCTCGACCGCGAGTCACGTGGCGCGCGGCTGCTGATGCGCATCCATCGGAGACGGGATATTGACTCCACGCAACACCGCGACGGCGAATCGACTGTCCATCGGAGCGCGAGCACTGAGCTTACCACAGCAGCTCCACGCTCGTGCTGCGCCACACGTGTTCGCCGGGGGGCGCCGCCGACTACGGGCTCGGGGTCGGACTCTTGAAGGGCGGCGGCGTCGCGTACGCTGTTACCATTCCTGACCTCATGGGTCTTCACCAGACCAGCAAGACGGCAGCCGGCGTTGGGCTCGTGCTCTCGGCGGTGACGGCTGCCTTTCGCCGACGAGCACAATCTTCCGTACACCCCCGTGCCACCGGCTCTCGCCCAGCGGCAGACCGGAGTATGGTCCTGCCCATGCGCCGTCTCCTCCTCCTCCTCCTCGTTTCGTTCCTCGCGCTCGCCTGCGTCCCCGCCGCGGCCAGCGAGCCCACGTTCGCCAAGCTCGTCGATCGATACTGGGATGAAGAACTCGCTCGCAACCCGGCGTCTGCCACGGCGCTCGGCATCCATCGGTTCGACGACAAGGTCATCGACCTCTCGGCGGCAGCCATCGGTCGCTACCTCGCGGCGCAAAAGCAGTGGGGCACACGCCTGGCTGCCGTCGACACCAAGAAGCTCTCGCCCGCCGAGGCGATCGACCTCGCCGTGGTGCAAGCGCAGGTCCGCTCGGCCATCGTCGACCTGGAAGAGGTCCGGCGCTGGCATCGCTTACCGCGCATGTACGCAGAGCCGGCGATCAACTCCGTGTACTTGATCGTGAAGCGCGACTTCGCACCGGCGGCCGAGCGCATGAAGTCCGTGATCGCGCGGGAGCAGCAGGTGCCGCAGCTCGTCGCGGCCGCGAAGGCGAACCTCGACGACGTCGACCCGATCAACGTGGAGCTCGCGCTGGAAGAGCTGCCTTCCAATATCGACTTCTTGGAGAAGGACACCGTGTCGGCCTTCGCCAAGGTGCCGGACCCGTCGCTGCAGAAGCAGTTGAAGGCCTCCACGCTGACGTCTACGCGTGCGCTCAAGGACTATGGCACCTGGTTGAAGACGGTGTTGCTCCCGAAGTCCAAGGGCCACTTCGCGCTGGGTGCCGATGCGTTCGCGCACAAGCTGGCGGCGGAGGAGGGCATCACCGAGCCGCTCGCGCCGCTGCTCGCTCGTGGTCAGGCCGAGCTGGAGCGCCTGCGCGCGCAATTCATCGCGACGGCGAAGAAGATCGACGCCACGAAGTCGGCCACCGACGTGCAAGCGTCGCTCGCCGCCGATCACGGCAAGCCCGAGACCCTGGTCGCCGATGTCCAGGCGCGTCTCGCGGGCCTCCGCAAGTTCCTCGTCGACAAGCAGATCGTCACGATTCCGTCGGAGGTGATGCCCATCGTGCAGGAGTCGCCGCCGTTCATGCGTGCGTTCACGATGGCGTCGATGGATACCCCGGGGCCGTACGAGACCAAGGCGACCGAGGCCTATTACAACGTCACGCTGCCCGACCCCAAGTGGCCCGCCGCCGAAGCGGAGAGCTTCATGCGCGGCGCGTTCTCGAAGACCGTCGTGGAGATGATGTCCATCCACGAGGCCTTCCCCGGTCACTACGTGCAATTCCTGTGGATGCCGAAGATGCCGTCGCGCACGCGCAAGATGTACGCGTGCTCGTCGAACGCCGAAGGGTGGGCGCACTACGCCGAGCAGATGCTCATCGACGAAGGCGTCGACGGCACCGACCCCAAGCAGCGCCTCGCGCAGCTCCAGGAGGCGTTGCTGCGGGCCGCGCGCTACGTGGTCGGCATCCGCATGCACACGCAAGGCATGACGCTCGCGCAGGGCAAGGCGTTCTTCCACGAGGAGGGCCTCCAGTCCGAGAAGGTCTCCGACATGGAGGCCAAGCGTGGCACCGAGGATCCGACTTACCTCTACTACACGTACGGCAAGCTCGAGATCCTGCGGCTGCGCGACGACTATAAGAAGAAGCTCGGCGCGCAGTATAGCCTGCGCAAGTTCCACGACGCGCTCCTGGCGCAGGGCGCCATCCCGTTGCCGTTGCTCAGGGACGCGCTGCTGGGGCCGCGGGCGTAGCGGAGTCGAACGCCGCGCGTGCCGATTGGCGCACCGAGCGCACCAGCAATGCGGCTGCCGAGATGGCGAGGGCGACCACGAGCAGCCGCAGGCCCGCGAGGAGCGCTCGACGCCTTGCGCCGAGCTTCACCAACGACACCACTTGCGCGTGTGCGCCCGCCAGCGACACACCCTGCGCGTGTGCGCCCGATGAATCGCGGCGCGCGAGACGGCGAAACGAGGCGTGCTTTCCGGTGATCGGCTTCGCTGCTGCCTCGGGCATCTGCGTGCTGAAGTACGGCATCGTCTGATCGTGGCGGCCGGGCGCGTGATCGCCCAGCTCGAGGCGCAGGCGAAGGCGGGTCGCGCCCATCGGCGTCTGCTCCACGCCCACCCACGCCACGCGACCCGACACTGTTCGATCGTCGAGCTCTGCTTCCACCTTCGACTGCACCCGCAGCCACGAGATCTCTGCGCTCACCACGGCCTCGTGCTCGCCGATTGACTCGACCATCGCACGCAATACCGGCCCACCGTCGAGGCGTAGGCGCACGGGGCGCGCCTCGTCGACGCGATCTGCGATCGCCGGCATCGCGACCTCGGCATCGAGCCGCGCGCGGTCGTAGGCGTCGAGCTGCGTGAAGCACAGCCCGAACGTGCGCCGGTCGTCTCCCGGCTCCACGGCTGGGTTCACCCAGGCGAGCCGCGCCCTCGCCAAGATCGGCTCGCGCCCGTTGCCGAGCCCGACCCTGATTGGCCACACGTCGTCATTGCCCGGGCCTGGCGGTGGCAGCGCTCCGCAGACGCACACGCCACCGCGCGAAAGGTTCACGATCCGAGCAACGTTCGTGACCTCGAACATGACCTCGCCACGGGCGGCGACTCGTGGCTCTGGAGATCGGCGCATCCCAACAGTCAAACGCAAGAACGAGGCCTCGCGCAAGCCTCGGGAATGCGCATCGTGACCGCCCGCGTCATGTCCGGATTTCGGATACGGGCTCGAAGCGTGGCTCGTCGCACGCCGGCGCTTCACACCCTCACGCCTGGACCAGGATCGCACGTCGAGCGAGGCCCGATGATCGCGCAAGGCGACCGTCGCAAGTGAGGAGTCGTGCTTGCAGTGCCTCTGCCAGCGCGAGATACGTTGCGTCGTACGCGCTCAGGTTGTCGCGCAGTGCCCAGATCCGCGCGAGCAGTGGCTCATGGGCGTGTCGTTCGAGATCCAAAGCCCGCAGCTCCTCGAGCGCGCTCGCCGCTTCTGCCGCTTTCAGCTCCCCGGTCCGGACGTAGCGCCGCAACACCTGCGCGACTTCCACATCGAGCAGGTGCGGCGCGTGGATATCGAGCGCTGGATCCGCGAGATGCTCAGCGACGCTTCGACCCAGCTTGGTACCCATCAACAACTCCACCGCAGCGGAAGCATCGAGCACAATCATCGTGAATCGCGCTCCGCTCGGATCATCTCGGCCGCACTTCGTTTGAGTCGCCGCACCGGCCGGGCCTGCAGGCGATCCAAGATCTCTTGTCGGGTCGGCCGGTCGAGCGACTTGCGCAGCTCGCGCAGCACGTACTCGGACATCGACATCCCCTCCATCGCCGCCCTGGCCTTGAGCCGCCGGTGCAGCTCCTCGGGGACGCTACGGATCTGGACCATGGTGCCAGCTGACATGCATTGAGCATGCTTTCATGTGTTTTGCATGTCAATAAGACGTGCTCGCCACGACGTGCGCCAATCGTTTCGAGACGCGCCAAGCTCATGGCTAGCCTTGAGCGAGGATGGTCCCGAGCCACGGACGCAGGAGCGAACCTTGGGTATGGCATCGGTGCCGCCACGGTGGGCACCATTAACTTTGCTCAGGGCGATTACAAAACCGCGGCCCTGTTGCTCGGGCTGACCTCTTACCACTTCGCGCGGTTGGCCTATCTGGGCGCACAACGGTAGGCGACTGCACTATCGCGCTCAGCGACGGGAAATGCACCAGAGTCGCGTCCGCTCGACCGAGGAGGGCGGAGCGGGACGAAAAAAGAGAGCCACGCGTGATCCCGGATGGCGGACGGCCGACCTGGGTCACGCCTCGACGAGGCTCTGAAGCGGCGGAGGCTACGTTGCGGTTTTGACCATCGTGGTCAATCGCTCCAGCGCCGTATCCAGCGTCGCCATGCCGGGCCCGAATGAGAAGCGCACGTACGGCCGGAAGCGCGACGCGCGCGCGCGACCACCACGGCGCTTGCCCGGGTTCACGTCGAAGAATTCACCGGGCACCGTGATCACCTTTGCATCGAGCGCACGGCGGAAGAAGCCCATGCCGTCGGAGATCGACGGTGCCAGATCGGCGACGGAGCCCCAGCAGTAGAACGTGGCGTCGGGCTCGCGATCGAGCTTCACGCCGAGCGCCTTGAGGCCGGAAAGCATGCGCTTTCGCTTTTCGCCGAACACGGCTTGTATCGCGCGCGTCTCGGCGAGCACGTCGTCTTCTCCGAGCAGCGAGATCGCCGCGCGTTGCAGCGGACGTGATCCGCCCCCGTCGAGGAACGAGCCAGCCGAGGCGAGCGCCTCCATGACGCTCTTCGGGCCGAGGGTCCAGGTCACGCGCCAACCGGGATAGCGCCAGTTCTTCGTGAGCCCGTCGAAGATGAGGACGGGATCGCGATCGACGTCGTCGACGTAGCGCGCAGCAGAAGCGAGATGGGGTCCCGCACCGTCGCGGTACACGTAGTGCGAGTAGAACTCGTCCATGAGGAGCGCGCAGTCGAGCTCCCGACACGATTGCACCCAACCTTCCAGCTCACCGCCGTCGATCAGCTTGCCGGTGGGGTTGCACGGGTTCGACAACAGGAGCGCGCCGAGGCCCCGGCCCGCGATCTCGCGGCGCAGGTCGTCGACGCTGAACTCGTAGCCGCGTGAGCCCTCGAGCAAGATCGGGATCGCGGTGAACGCCTTGAAGATGTCGAGCAGCTCTTCGTACGCGGTGTAGTCGGGCAGGAAGTGCCCGAGGTTCACGGCGGAGAGGCTGGCGGCGGCGCGCGTGAGCGAGGTGCGACCGCCACCCGAGACGCACACGTTCTCGGCCGTGTACTTCGAGCCGCGCCCTTTTCGGTAGAGCTGGTTGTAGAGATCGGCGATGGCTGCGCGCAGCTCCGGCACCCCAGCGACGGGGGCGTACTCTTGATCGTCGAGCGCGACGTCCACGCGGTGGCGACGGGCCGGCGCACCGGGCAGCGGACCGGTCTCGGGCTGGCCTTGCCCGAGGTTGCACCAGTCCGCGGCACCGGAGCGATACCCGAGGCGGTTGGCTTCGCTCGTGACGTAGATGACGCCGGTGCGGGGGACGGTGCGAAAGCCTGGAATGGCCTCGTCGGACATCCGCGCATCGTCATCCGCATTCATGCGCGTAGCAAACAAGTGCATCTGAGAAATTGACAGCTGGGCATCGATACAAAACCCTATGAGTGCATGCGACTCGCCTGGTACTCGACCGCGGTGCTCGGCCTCCTCGCGTGCGCGACGGCACAGGGCGAGGCGGCCGCGCTCCCTCTCGCGCCGGTCGCACCGTCGCGCAGACCGGCGAAGAAGCGCGGCCGCAAGCTCATCCCGCCGGCAGAGCTCGTGGCGCTCAACACGCACGAGTCGTTCGCGCTGCAGCCCGGTCCGCAGGGCGGCTTCAACCGCGCCACCATGAAGCGCTTCTCACGGTTCCTCCGCTGTCACCACACGCAACGCATGCACCCCATCGCCGAGCGCCTCGCGCGGCTCATCTATCAGACGGCGAGCCACTTCGGCTTCCAGCGCCTCGAGGTGGTCGCGGGCTATCGTGCACCGCGCGTCGCGAAAGAGAAGGGCAACCCGAAGAGCCCACACAAGAAGGGCCTCGCCTGCGACTTACGCGTCGTCGGTGTCACCAACGAGGCGCTGCGTGACTACGCGCGGACTCTGCCGCGGACGGGCGTCGGCTACTACCCGAACTCGGGCTTCGTGCACCTCGACGTGCGCGATGCGAAGAGCGCGTTCTGGATCGATTACTCGGGCCCCGGCGAGCGTGCGCGGTACTCGCCGACACCGGACCAAGACTTGAAAGGTGTGGGCAATCCTGAGGAACTTCCCGACTCGGACTGAGAGGGCGTTGAGCCCCAAGGAAAAGCACGATCGGGGGAACGTGCCCCCAATGCTCTGCCCGCGCCGCCTCCAACCTCGCAAGAGGACTGAGCGTTCACTTCGGCCCAGCAGTTGCTTTAGAAGCGGTCGTGGGAGGACATGCCATGATCGTAAGAAAGCACGGAACCGCGAAACCGAAAGGCTGGGGACGCGCCCTGTTCGCGGCCGTGGCCGGCATCGCCAGCCTGACGGGCTGCGGCGAGAGCGGGTCGAACGTGTTGGGTGGCATCCAGTCCATCGCGTACGTCAGCCAGGACCCGGTGGAGCCGGGCAACGTGTTCGACTACGCCAACGGCGGAGCGCACGGCAACATCTTCACGCTCACGCCTCCGACGGCGAGCGGTGTGAAGAAGAATCTGACGAACTGGGACAACGGGTCCATCAACTCGTACGACGTCTCGTTCGACGCCCGCGAGATCGTGTTCTCCGGTCGCGCCCCCGGCGACGGCAATTATCACGTCTACCGTGTGAACGTCGACGGATCGAACCCGTGCGATGCGGCGAAGGGCGTCGTCAGCACCGGCGCCTGCCAGATCACCGATGGTGGCAACGACGAGGTCTATGCGATCTACCTGCCGGCGGGTCGCATCTTCTACATGACCAACAAGAACGTCGAGGGCCCCGAAGTTCCGCAGTTCCGCGACGAGTACGAGCGCGCGACGACAGCCCAAGCCGCGTCGATGTTGCTCGACGGCTCGAACCAGGTGCTCGGCGCCCGCAACGTCTCGCACCGCGTGTCGCCGGTCTTGCTGCCCGACGGTCGCATCATGACCACCGAGTGGCGCCACCTCGGCAACACCAACGAGGGCGACCTCATCACCATGAACCAGGACCTCACGGGCGTCCGCGAGGGCTTCGGTCGTGAGGGCAAGGCCATCACCAACAGCCACCTTCGCGCTCGCTACGCCGGCGACGGCAAGGTCGTCGCCATCGGCACCTCGCGCGACCGCACCTACCAGTCTGGCAAGATCGTCCTCATCAACCTTGGTGGCCCGAACATCAATTCGCAGTCCGAGGCGCGTTCGTCCGTCGAGGACCTCACGCCCGACGTCCCCGGCGATCGCTCGCCGTCCTTCAAGGACGTGGGTCGCTACTACGACGTCAACACCGTAGACCTCGAGAAGAAGACGTTCCTCACGAGCTGGTCGGACGGCCAGGTCGAGACGGAGACGCTCTCCGCCGCGAAGGCGTCGCCCGACTTCGGCATCTACCTCTACGACGCGGTCGCCAAGACGCGCTCGCCGATCGTGAACGAGGTCGGCAGCTGGGAGATCCTGGCGCGCCCGATCGCCACGCGCGCCGAGCCGCCTGCCTTACAGAACGTGTTCGTTGCAGAAGGCACGAGCTCCACGCTCATGTCGGCCATCAACGTCTACAACTCGACGATGTTCAACCTCGACGCTGGCAAGGTGGTGAAGGTTCGTCTCTCCGAAGGCTTCTCGTCGGAAGAAGGCGCGCCCAACATGTTCGGTCTCACCGATTTCGACGGCATGTCGCTCCTCGGTGAAGCCAGCGTGCAGCCGGACGGCTCGTACAAGGCGCTCGTGCCGCCGAACGTCCCCGTTCGTCAGCAGCTCATCGACAAGTTCGGTATGGCGCTCGGCACGTCCGGCCAAGGTGGCAACACGGCTTCCGAGCCGCTTTGGATGCAAGGCCGTCCCGGTGAGGCCCGCGTCTGTGGTGGTTGCCACGAGAGCCGCACCGATGCCATCAAGCTCACGCCCGGCTCGTCGGCTCTTCAAGCCATCGGCGCCGCTGCCTTCGACTTCGTCGGGATGACCCGTCAGCAACGCGCTTCGATGGACTTCACGCCGGCCAAGGTGCGCGGTGTGCCATGGGACAAGGCGCTGCAGCCCATCTTCGATGCGAAGTGCGTCGCGTGCCACAACGGTCAAGCGAGCCCGGCGAACCCGAGCTACTCGATCACGTTCGGCGACATGTCCACCTTCGCCTGGACCTTCGACCTCTCGGCTCGTACGGTCGACGTGAAAATCGAAAAGGCCTCGTACTCGTACTCAGCGTCGCACATCTCGCTCATGGGTCCGGAGATGCTCCTTCGCGAGAAGGTCATCCTCAATCAGATGGGCGACATGAAGTCGTACGTCGATCCGGGCGCGGCGCACAACTCCGACGTCATCCAGCGCCTCAACCCGCCCGCGCGCTACCCGCTCGACGTGAACGTTCGCGCCTTCCCTGGCAAGCCCACGCACCCGGCCGACGTCGGTGGTCAGGAGCTCACGCCCGACGAGTACTACCTGATGATCCTCATGGCCGACAACGGCGGCCAGTTCTACACCCGAGAGAACAGCGGCAAGTACTGAGGTCAGGCCAGTAGCGACCCGTAACGACCCGTAGCGAAGACGAAGAGAACCCAGACCATCCTTCAGATGGAGATGAACATGAGAAACAAACTGTACGCCGCGACCTTCACGCTGCTCGCCGCCTCGGGGCTCCTCGCCCCCAGCGTCGCCAGCGCGGGTGTCGACGGCTCGACTGCGAAGATCACCTCGGCCATCAGCTCCGGTTCGGTCGACGCCATCGTCGCCGAGCTCGAGCGCGCCGAGAACATCCCCACCACGGGCGCCTTCAACGCCGTGCTCAAGCTGATCGATCATGACAGCGAGCGCGTCCGCGAGGCCGCCGGCTGGTGGCTCGGCCGCCGCGGCGTTCGCCAGAAGATCGTGGAGCTCGCCGAGCAACGCCTGAACGCCGAGGACCCGATCGCGGCGCGCAACGTGCTCGACGCGCTGCGCGGCATGCGCGACATCGCCACGCTCGATCTCGTGGGCGGCTACCTCGCGCACCCGCTCGACGAGACCTCGGGCGTCGCGGCGCTGCGCACCATCGGTGCCATCGGTTCGCCGAAGGGCCTCCCGATGATCACGCCGGCGCTCACCTCCACGATGAGCGGCCTCCGGACGCAGAGCCTGCGCGCAGTGCGCGAGCTCCGCGCTCCGATCGGCATGAAGGTCGTCACCACCGGCAGCGCGTACGTCGCGTTGCTGCAAGACAGCGACGAGAGCGTGCGTCGTGAGGCGGCGTTCACCTTGGGCTTCCTCGGCCAGGGCGGCCTCAACCCCGACGCTGCCACCTCCGGCGTCAACGCGCTCGCAGGCGTCGTGCAGAACGACACCTCGGCCAAGGTTCGGAAGGCCGCGGCGTGGGCACTTGGTGAGATCGGCAACCCGGCGGGCCGCGATGCACTACGTAAAGCCACCACGGATAATGACGCGCAGGTTCGCTCGGTCGCGAGCGGCGCGGTGGGCCGCCTGAACTAGCAACGCATTTCGTTCGCATTTCGTTCGCATTTCGTTTTTGGCACCGGGCGTGAGGGTCAACTCGACCTTACGCCCGTCGCTTTTTCGCCCGCTGTCCATCGGCAGTTTTGAGCTACGCTGGAGGCACGATGGCCTATTCGCACGCTTTGCTTCGTAGTGCTGGTCTCGTTGGCCTGGTGGTCTCGGCCGTGTTGCCGCTCGGCGGCTGCGACGATCAACCTCCGGCCGCACCGCAGTACTACGAGCGGGTCATCCAGCCGATCCTCACGGCCAACTGCGTCTTCAACCAGGGCGCGTGTCACAAAGACGACGGCGCGGGTAACGCGCTCGGCAATCTCGACCTGTCGTCATACGCCGCGATCAGCAAGCGTCGCGATGTGCTGCGCACCTACGGCTCGTTTCCCTTGCCGCTGTTGTTGTTGAAGGCCTCGGGCTCCGCGGTCCCACCCATCCCGTACACCGTCAGCACCGACGGCAAGCCCGTCTACATCACGTCCGAGATCCAGCACGCCGGAGGCAACACGCTGTCGGTGCAGTCGAACGCCTTCTTCGAGCTGCAGAAGTGGCTGGCGAACGGCGCGAACGAAGATGGCTCGCTCACGATCAAGGTGCAGGGCGCGGGCTCCGGCGCCTGTCGCAGCGACATCGCGGTGGTGCGTCCCGATATCGTCGCGCAGCTGGCGATGGTGGACACCAATTCGCAGAGCTTCAAAGACTTCGCCGGCAAGGTGGAGCCGATCCTCACGCGGCCCGCCTCGTCGGACCAGCGCGGCTGCGCGTTCGGCACCTGTCACTCGTCGGAGCAGTCGGACTTCTTCCTCGGCTGCCAAGGCTCGGGCTCCGACGATCTCACGAAGTTCAACTTCCTCGAGGCGCAGGCATTCATCGCGACCAACGTCGACCAGTCGCAGCTGCTGCTGAAGCCGCTCGCCTCGAGCGCGGGCGGCATCGCGCACACGGGTGGCGTGTTCTTCGACAACAAGAACAACGCGGACTGGAAGTCGCTCAGCGCTTGGGTCACCACCAATGGCGCGCCCGCGAGCCTCACCGGGCTCTCCGACGGACAGAAGTTCTTCCAGAATCACGTGATGCCGGTGTTCTTGAAGCGTGGTTGCGCGCTCGAGGGTTGTCACAGCCCCGGTGCGGCCAACGACTTCAAGCTGCGCGCCGGCAACCAGGGCTTCCTCTCGTCGTTCTCCATCGAGGCCAACTACAAGGTCGCTCGCACCGACTTCCTGTTGCCCGAGCTCCCCGATGTCCGTCAGAGCCGCATCGCCAAGAAGCCGGTGCGCTCGATCGCCGAGGGTGGCTACGGCATCGTGCACCGCGGGGGTCCGCCTCTCGAGACGGCAGGGGAGACCACCGAGCCTGCGATGTGCCCGCAGCCCTGGACCGCCACCTCGTCGGCGTTCTGCACCGTGGTCGAGTGGCACCGCATCGAGCGCGCGGCGCTGGTGACCGCGGGCATGGCCGATGCGATGGCATCGGGCTCGAGCTTGCCGATCATCGCGGTGTCGCGACCGCCCGACGCCGATCGTCCGATCGAGTTCGACACCTATCGGCCTGGCGCCGACCTCGTGATGGTGAACGCGCCGCTCGGCGCGCTGGGAACCCCTGACCTTGCGGCGACCTCCTCGGCGGGAAGCTTGCTGACCAATTGTCCGGGCTCCACCGCGACGCGCGACGTGAGAGGCCCCGACATCTCCTTCAATGCAAGCAAGGTCGCGTTCGCGATGCGCTTGTCGGCGACCGATACGCTCGACATCTACGAGGTCACGCTCGACACGGCGCACACCTGCACCAAGGTCACAGACGGCAACGGTATGTCGCAGAACGGCATTCTCAAGCACAACCTCGACCCGATGTACGCCAACGACGGCACGCTGGTGTTCGCGAGCACGCGCGGTCGCCCCGGCATCGGGCCCACGCGCTCGCTCAAGTACCTGCTGCCCGCCACGGACCTTTGGCGCATGGCCTCTACAGGCACAGCGATGGGCGCAGGTTACGGTGCCCCGTCGCAGATGACGGCGCTGCTCGGTGCAGAGCTCAACCCGTCGATGATGCAGAACGGCCAGGTGATCTTCACCGCCGAGAAGGCGAGCGCCGACTTCTATCAATTGTCGGGTCGTCGCATCAACTGGGACCTCACCGACTATCACCCCCTCATCGCGCAGCGTGCGATGTCACTGGCGCTCGACGGCAGCACACAGCCCTCGATCGACTACCAGCAAGCCACCGACATTCGCGAGCTCCCCGATCGCAACTTCGTCTTCGTGCTCTCCGACGATGGCGCGAAGGGAGGTGGCGGCGCGCTCGCCACGTTCAATCGCTCGGTCGGTCCGTTCCAGGCGAACCGCAACGAGATCACCTTCCTCCGGGCCGTGACCCACTTCGATCCCAACGCCACCGGTCGCGCGGGCGGCACCCAAGGCGCGTATCGCGGGCCGATCGGGCTGCCCGACGGGCGCATCCTCGTGTCGTACGCGCCGGCGGTCACCAACCTCGCGACCGCGAGCGCCGCCGACATGCGCTACGACCTGGTCGCATACGATCCGAAGACGGGCGCTCGCGGCAACGTCAGCGCGCTCTCCGGTGGCGGAACGTCCTATGTCGATGCGGTGCCGGTGTGGAAGCGGGAGGCGCGCGCGTTGTTCAAGAACATCACGCAGCTCGTGTTCGGTGGCCGCGTCGATGCTGCCGATCCCACCCACTCGTTCGTACACTTCCCGGATCTTCCGCTGCTCGCCACGCTGCTCGGGGCGAACCTCCGCACGGGTCGCTTCGTCGAGCGTCTCGACTCCGCGACGCAAGTCGTCGTGTACGAGCACCTCCCGCCGCCTGCGGACGGCTCCGGCGCATCGGGACAGACCGGTACGCAGAAGGTCTACGACCAAACCAAAGAGATCGGCCGCGCCACGCTCGCCTCCGACCATAGCGTGCAGCTGCGCTTGCCTGCGCTCACGCCCACCGTCATCGAGCTGCTCGACGCCAAGGGCGCTTCCGTCTTCCGGATGACCGAGGAAGACCAGCTCGGACCCGGCGAGCACATCTCGCGAGGCGTGCCGCGTGCGTTCTACAACTCCACGTGCGGTGGCTGTCACGGATCGATCAGTGGCCAGGAGCTCGACATCGCGATCAACCCTGACGCGCTCACCGGGGCATCGGTGTCACTGTCGCGCGACGTGAGCACCGCGCAAGTACTGGGCAACTAGGCGGTATGCTATGGTCCCATCCGCATAGGAGTTTTCGTCAATGCGCTATCCGCGGCTTGCCAGCGTTCTTGCCTCGTCCCTCCTCGTAGTCTTCGTCTTCGGGTCCCCACTCGCGCACGCGAAGAAGAAGCCTGCCAAGAGTGGCGGCTCCGCAGCCGCGAGCCGTTCGATGTCGGAGCTCGGCGGCAAGTTCAAGTGGGGGATGAGCCACGACGAGGTGTGGAAGACCCTGGAGACGGCGATCCACGATCGCTACAAGGAGCAAATCTCCAAAGAGTCCGACGTGAACGTGCAGGACGACCTCCGCAAGAAGGAGCTGGAGGACATCCAGAAGACGAAGACTTCCTACGTGACCTTCGAAGGCAAGAAGACGGGCTGGGACGTCTCCATCGTCGACAAGGAGTTCTCGCAGCGCAACAGCGAGTCGATGGTCGTGATGTGGGAGAAGGACCAGCGACGGTTCCTGTTCTTCTGGAACGACAAGCTCTACAAGCAGTTCATCGCGTTCGACGCGCAGCACCCGGTCTTCAAGGGCAAGTCCTTCGACGACTTCGTGCACCTCATCGAGGGGCGCTACGGCCAGCCGCAGATGAAGTTCTCGCAGATGCGCACCAAGGAAGACATGGTCGTGGACCACATGGAGTGGCCGCCCGCGGGTGACTACCAGTTGTGGGCGATCGACCAGTCGGGGTTCTACGGCAACTTCTGCCTGCGCTTGTTCAGCCCGAAGATCCAGGGCGACCTCGACAAGGCACGCGCCGAGAAAGAACCGAAGCGCCAGAGTGGCAACGCGCTCATCGACGCGGTCACCAAGCCGGACGACGTCGCGGGCGACAAGAACGCCGACGTGGTCGACGAGATCCTCGGCAAGAAGAACAAGAGCAAACAACAGAACGACAAAAAGAACAGCGGGTCGGGTCTGGATCTTTGAGCAGCGCGTTCGCGCGTGGCCAGGCGCGAACGCTGGCGGTCGCGCTTGTGAGCGGAAGCGCATTCGGACAGTCGGCGCCAGTCTCGGTCGACCTTGATTGTCGACCGCATCGACGCGCCCGGCCTCGGCACGCGCGTTCGCGGAGTGTGGCTGAACGGGCGTCAGACGGGGGCGCACACGCCCGCCACCATCGAGGTACCGGCCGGACCGAACACCGTGGGCCTTCACCCTTACGGTTGATGTCCCGTCAAGTGGTGTCTGAAGGTCATCGAGTTCTCGTGTCGTTTTCTCCGAATTAGATCAAAAAATTCGTGGCCGTGTCAGCGGCGGGGGCTTTGCTGTGGGCAGGCCGCCTTGGGGGCTGTCCCCAGCAAAAGGCGAAGCCATCCCCGGCGCCGTTCGCAGTGCGGTAGTTCATGCCGCGGCCAGCAGCTCTGGCGCAGCGCTCGGCGGCGATTGCAGCGATGCCATGGACTCGAGGCTGAAGTAGCGTTTGTTCACAGCCCACTCGTCGTTCTGCTCGACTCTCCTGGTCGGCTGTGTCGCAGCTTCCGTTTAGGAGAACTCGGTGACCTTCGTCTACACCTCGACTCTTCGCTGCCGTCGAGGCTGTGGATTCACACCATCTGCTGGGACTCTATCAAGGCTGCGTGCTGGACTTGGTCGCGTCGCAGCCTTGCGTCACGTTGCCGCTGGTCTCCTCGTAGCAGCACGCCTTACCGGAGCAATCCTCTGGGCCGTCGCAGGAGTAGGCGATCGTGTTGGCGCCGCAGGTCGCGCCGCAGGTGCCTGTCGAGGTCACACCGTCCGTCGAGGTCGCGCAGCACCTTTCCCCTCCAGAAATCGAGCAGATCGTCTTACCGCAGACGACGTTGCCAGCGAGCTTTGTCCCGCCGCTCGACATGTCGACGGCCGTCTCGGTCATTGCCAGATCAGTGTGAGTGGTGGCGGCGTTGCCGCATGCCGCGAGGATCGAGAGCGCGAGGCACAAGAAAAAGACGGTCTTCATCGTGAACTCCAATTGGGGTGTACGGTACCTGGCGGGAACGTCAGCGTCAGAATCTCATGAGGGTGTCGACGTCGACCTCGAAAGTCCTGGCCCCGTTGCCCATCGTGCAGGTGGCGGCGAACCGGTCTCCTTCGGTGTAGAAGCTGCTCCAGAGCTCACCGTTCGGCATGAGCCTCCCCGTGTCCATGACCTGCGCCCCGACGATCTGCCAGTCGCAAAACGCGCCAACGACCTCTTGTCCCCGACGACCACCGACCAGGGAGATGGTGACGTTGGCACTCTGGTTGAAGACCGTGCCCTGGACCTTGCGCTCGATCACCGCGTCGAGGTCCGCCGGCACGACGCTCGTCATCGCGAGCACGCCCTCGGCGCCAGAGCCGCGCACGATTGCCCGCCCCGCCTGTGTCTCGATCCCCTGCCCAGTGACGAAGTAGGGGTTGTCGTTTCCACCGGGGACGAAGGACGCGTCGCGACGATCAATGACGAGCGGCCCCTCCGAAGAGAGCTGAAAACCGCCATCGCCGAGGAGGATGCGTCCGCAGAGCTCGACGAGGATCGACAGCGGTCGCCGGTCACTTCCCCAGCCAGGTGAATCAACGACGAGCCAGTCATCTCGAGCAATTGTCCTTGGCACGCACCGTGCAGCTTATTGCGAGCATGCGTCACATCCTCGTTGCGCCTTTCGTTCTATTCGCTGCCTGCTCGCTGTCGCCGGCGCCCTCGTCGGAGACGGTATCCTCGCTCACCGCCATCCCCTACGAGCAGTTCGTGAGGCAGACCAACCAGGCTATATGCGAGGCCATCTTCAGCTGCTGCGATCAGGAGCGCATTGCTGCGACAGCCCACATGTACACTGACGTGGGGTCGTGCGTCGCTCACGGCAGCGGCGCCGGGCTGCTCCCGGCCGGGCAGCAGTACGATGGTCAGGCCGCGGCGGCCTGTCTCGCCAAGCAGCAAGCTTCGCTCTCCCAATGCGAACTCGTGCGGAAACAGTCAAACGGCTTCGGTGAGTGCCCGGAGGCGTTCATTGGTCTGCTGCCCGCGGGCGCGGACTGTGGCGGGTTCGGGGAGGGCGTATATGCCGTCGGCAATCCGTGCGCGAAGGGCAATGTGTGCATCTACAGTGACACGACCAGTCAGAACAATTGCGTGCACGCGGAGGTTGAGGGGGCGGCGTGCGGCTATCAGATCGGCAAATACTGCGACACGGGGCTGCGCTGCTCACAGGGCACGTGCATCGTGCCCCGCGCCGTCGGCGCAGCGTGCGACCACGACAACTTCGAGTGCGACTCTCTGCTGTGCGCGAGTTCAGTCTGCACAGAGGTGCCAGCATCCACGTGGGTCTGTTATTACGACCCGAGCTAGCGTGCACTGAATCTGACCGCCGCTACGCACGGCGCCAGGTCATCGCCCGCCGGCCGTGTTCTACTTCGTGGTCGAACAGCCTTCGGCGACTGCCCGCTCGTGCTCCGTCACCGCGCGAACGCAAAGCCCGTCCTCCACCAACGCCCGCACCTGCGCGTCGCCCACTCACAAGGGTCGATCGTCGGGCCGACGTCGGCGCGGCGCAGCGGCTCGACCCACGCACCCCTGATCCAGCGAAAATGGATGCGCAACGGCACCTCGCGGCGCGCGATCACGTCGGCGAAGCGCACAACGCGGCGCACGAACGCCATCGCGTCGGCGGTCCGATCCACGAGCGCCCACTGCACCGGGTCGAATGAGCCCGTCCTCCCCACGCTCGGTCACCCTCACGCAGTTGCGGTTCGCTTCGATCGGCATGGCCTCCTCTCGACGGGACTTGCGCCCGCCAGACAGCGCCCCTGCGGGGCGCACCAGCGAAAAAGCCTCCCGGACCGTCGGTCGGGGAGGCTCTTCGTTTCGTGGCTCGGCGTTGTCTAGAAGGTGAAGACCTTGGGACGCTCGGCGGTGCGCTTCAGATCCACCGCGAGCTCCTTCTGCGTCTTCTCGAGATTGCCGACGAGCTCGAGGATCGTCGCTTGCCGACGCTTGTAGGCCTCGAGCGCGACCGCATCGGCCGAGCCGACGACGACGCTATCGAACAAAGGCGTGCGCTGCAGCGGCGTGATGGTCTCGCCGAGCTTGCCCTTCAGCGGCTTTTCGCTCCACGCCTGGCCGGCTTCCAGCCGATACTTGAAGCCCTTGAGCTCGTCGGCCTTGCAATCGACCTGACCCGGCGTCGGACACACCGGCGCACCGACCTCGGCGAAGCTGGCGAGCGGCACTGCGCCAGTCGCGTTGATGACCACGCCGTAGTTCTTGGTGTTCTTGGTCGCGGAATCGATGACGCGCTGGATCGCTTCCGCATCCGCCTTCGTCTTCTTCGTGTGCGCGGTGATGTCGTCGTAGAGCTTGATGGTGTCGTTGTAGTAGCTGAAGAGCCGCTCCATCCCCATGCCTTCGAGGTGGACGTAGTTGGTGTGGAACAGCACGACCTGCGACGGCTTCTTGAGCTCGAGCTCCCCGAGCCTCTGCGCCTCGCTCACGTCGAGCTTGCCGCCGCTCTTGCGAACCTCGGCGAGGATCTTGTCGAGGCTCTTCTGGAGCTTGTCGACCTCGTTGCGGATGAGCACCGCGTGATCGCTCGTCTCGTTGAACTCGACGCGCGTCTTCGAGATGCCACCCCAGAAGCTACCGACGATGAAGATGCCGAGCGCACCGAGCCCGACGCCTGCGAGCATGCCCCACGGCTTCTTCTTCTCCATCGGTGCCGCCGAGGTGCCATCGTCGGATCCGGGCAGGGCTTGCCCGATGCCGTAGAACGCGGCGAGGTTCGCGGCCTGTTGCTGCGCGAATGGATCGCGACGCGGATCAGGCGGTGCCGCGGGCGCGGCGGGCTGCGCGAACGGCGAGGGCGGCGCGGCCGGTTGGCCGAACGGCGCCGGGATCGGCGCGGCGCCGCCTGGTGGAGGCGCAGCGCCAGGCCCAGCGTCGGCGCCGGGGACCGCTGCCATGGTGCCGGTCTTCTTCAGGCCCAGTCGTGCTTTGAGATCGCTGATGTCGCGCGCGCCAGGCTTCTTGTTCTCGTCCAATTCGCTGCTCCCTCGGTAAAGGCGCCGAAAGTCTACTTTGCCGCCATTCCAATCGTCAATGAACGATCATGCGTGACGTGTTTGAATCAAACCACCGCAGCAGAGCAGAGCCACACGCCAGCGAGGATAGGCACCGGGGGAGGGTGTGATACCCTCGAGGACGCGTGGACCAGCGTGGGTATGGTGCAGGAGGTGTGAGGCGCGTTGATTTACAACGCGACTGCGTCGTCGATTTACAACGCGACTGCGTCGTCGAAAAACTCGCCGCTCAGGAAGCGGTCGATGAGCAGCTTGTCTTCTTCTGCGATGCGCGTGAAGCGCACGCCATGCGCACGCGCCCAACGATGCTCGCTCAGGGTCACGCCGTCGGCGCGCAGGACACGGCTCGAGCCGGGCAGCTGGAACTCGACGGACACCTCGCGATGCGCGACGTCGGGCTCGAACACCTTGTAGAGCAGCATACCGCCCGACGAGAGGTTGACCGCACGGCACACGTGGGGCTCACCTTCGATGTACTTGTTGACCAGGATGTCGATGGGCGTACGGCGCTGACGACGGTGGTCGGTCTTGGACATACATGTAAGATATTGCCGTACCAGAGCAAGTTCAACTTTTTGCGGATGACTCGGATTTCATGAGTGATCCCAATGAAGTGCCGGGCCTCCTGGAGGGCCCGGAGCGCCTCATCGGTAGTCGAGTTCTCGATTTCCAGCTGACGAGCGTGCTCGGCGCCGGTGGCATGAGCGTCGTGTATCGCGGGGTGCATCGCGTCACTCGGCAAGAGGTCGCGGTGAAGGTGTTGCCGCCCGAGCTCGCGATCCACGACGAGCTCAAGGCGCGCTTCGTCGAGGAGGCTCGGCTCCTCGCGCTGCTCGAGCATCCCAACATCGTCACGCTCAACAACTTCACCGAGACCGGCGGGCGCCTCTGCCTCATCATGCAGTTCGTCGATGGCATCACGTTCGAGCAGGAGCTGCTCGACCTCAAGCACGTCCCATGGCGACACGCCGTGCACGTGGGCATCGAGGTGTGCAAGGCGCTCGAGCACGCACACAAGCAGGGCGTCATCCACCGGGACATCAAGCCATCGAACGTGATCGTGCGCGGCGACGACTCCGTGAAGGTCACAGACTTCGGCATCGCGAAGATGGTGGGCCAGACGAACCTGACGTCGACGGGGCAGACCATGGGCACCGTGCGCTACATGTCGCCGGAGCAAGTGCGCGGTCGTCCGCTCGACGCGCGCTCCGACATCTACTCGCTGGGCGTCACGTTGTTCGAAGGGCTCGCGGGCAGGACGCCGTTCGATGGCGACAACCAGTTCGCGATCATGGAGCAGCACCTCAACCGCAAGCCGCCGTCGCTGGCGTCGTTCGGTGCCGAAGTGCCACCCGAAGTCGAAGTCGTGCTCCTGCGCTCGCTGGAAAAAAAAGCGGACGATCGCTTTCCGGATGCGGTGTCGTTTCGCCAGGCGCTCGAGTCCGTGTCGCGTGGAGAACGGGTCGAGCTCCCTGTCACGCCGAGCGCGCGCTCACGCAGCCGCCGCGTCGCGGTCTCCGTGCTGGGCCTCGTGGTGCTCGGCGGGGGTATCGGCTTCGCGGTGACCCAGCTGCGCATGCCAGGCGTCGTGGTGCCCGTCGCGCCCGTGACCAACGTTGCGCCCCCCGTCGCTGCGCCCCACGCTATGGCCGACGCGGCGGTGCTCGGCCCGAACGCGTGGCCCGAGGCGTACGCGGTGAGCGGCGTCTCCATGAACACGGACCAGCGCGTGCCCGAATCGAGGTTGCGCGTCCAGTCGACGCGCGAGCTCACACCTGCGGAGCTGCGCGATGTGGCCGCGCACTACGCCGGGATCACGCACGAGCTGATGGGCTTTCTCGCCAACGATCCGCGCGCGAAGTCGGTCGGCGTGCCGCCCCTCAACCTCGCCATCGTGCCCGACTTCGTGCTGAACGATGCGAGGCGATGGCCCGGCTTCGGGGTGGAGGTGGGGCGCACCTACGGGTCGCGATACGTGGAGCCGCGCCGCACGTTGTTCGTGGCCGACACCGACCGCTTCCTCGACCGCGAGCTGCCCTATGGCGTGGCGCTGCACGTGCTCACGCCGATCGACTCCCTGTCGAACGAGGCCGTGTTCGAGATGGCGGAGCGCTTCGCTGCGCAGCACCTGAAAGCTGCCGGATCGCCCGCTCGACCGCATTAACGCGTTACTCACAGCGCGCTGCGTCGGAGCCCGACGGCGAACCGCCCTTGGCATGAGAATCGCGCCGTCCTCGCCCGCTATGAGGCTTGATTGTTGTTCAAAATCAACTAGATGTGCTTCTCGGTCGCCAATGTGGCCGCATGTAAGTAGATGAAAGTACCGCCATCGGAAAATCTGTGGACAACCTGTGAACAAGTGCCCTCTTGCCACCCGTTTGTCGTTCACGCGCGCCACCACCAGACCAACTTCCCGGGACTTGGCCGTTCTTTCTTTCAACGACCCGCTAAGACACCTGGATGGCCTGGCGGTAGCGGCGCTCCAGATCGTCCAAGAGTTGTGGTCGCTGCTTGCGAGAGCGGGCTCGACGCAT
>JAYUBF010000082.1:0-2154 GCA_043741435.1 Myxococcales bacterium | reverse complement strand
TGGTAGGCAGATACTCTGACACGCGCTGCTTGATTTCGTCCCAGCGCCCGCGGAATTGCGCTTCGAAGTCGGAGTAGACAGCCTCATCCATCCGCGCCAGCTCCGCTGCCATCAGCTTGAGCTGGCTTTCGTCGAACGGATGCGGGAGCCGCTTCTGCGCCTCCTCCAAGAAGGCCGCCAGCCGTCCCTCCAGAAGGATCGATGAGGTCCTGAGCTGCGCGAGCCTGGTGGTGTGCGTGCGCGCGACTGCAGACAGCTCCTCTCGGATGGCGACGATGAGGTGCTTGAGCCCGTCGCCCCCCAGCGTCTTCTCGGTGAGGTCGTTGATCCGGGCGTCGAGTTTGCCGACTCGATCGTCGAGGTTCGGGTGCCCTCGCGCCACATGCTCGCTCAACTGCGCGAGTTGCTCGGCGAGCAGGGACCTCTGCGCAACGAGCGGTGCGAGCACCTCCGCGAGGTGGTTGTCCCACCGCGCCGACTGCGCGCGGATCGCCGAGACCACCGCCTGCAAGCCGGTCATCGCGGCCAGGTTGAACTCGCGCTGATCGCGGGTGAAGAGCTGGCTCAACCGCAGGAAGACCTTGCCCGCGAACGCCGCCAGTCGCCGCTTCAGCCCAGTCAAGCGATGCATGGGCGGGAGCTGCTCACCGATACGCCAGGTCTGCTGCGCTTTCGCGAGCGCCTGATCGGCGGCGATGAGATCGGTGGGCGGCGGCAGGCCGGCTCCTGCCCTCGCCACTACCAACCCTGGAGCCGAGTGTCCGTTCGCGCGCCGCTTGCGCCGGCCAATCTCCTCCTGGATTCGACCGATGATGCTGTCGATCGAAGCTGGCTGGGTCTCTGATGGCATGAACTCTTTCTCATTGTGTCAACGAGCGGCCCCGCAGATAACAGCAGCTCGATCGGGCGGTCAAGCAGAGGACGGTCCATCTGGCTGCGACTCAGCGGGATGTTGAAGTCAGACGGATATTGTGGACCCTGAAGGCGAGGCTTCGTGGATCCTGAGGGCTCGGGGCGGCGCCGGGGACGTCGGTCTCCAACCGGACTCGCGTGACCCCCGGTATCAAGTGCAATGGGGTGTCGATCTCGCTGGATTTCGTGGACTCGTCGAGGAGCATCGTCCTGGCTCCCTGATCGAGCGAAAGCCAGACGTGCCGCGGGCGTAAAGTGCCGAGCGTGAAGGAGAGCTGCGCGTCGGCCCGCTTCCCGGTCGTGTTCTCGATGGTGATGTCGGCGTCACCGGAACTCCAGTTCCAGGTGCTGCCCAGGCCGTCGGATTCCTGCGAATAGAAGCCCCGAGCGGGCCTCGCCACCAAGGGGGCGATCTCAGGGCCAAAGAACGAAAACGCTACCTCCAGGCTCCTGAGCGCCACGGGCCTGCTGCTTTCCAGGCGAACGACATGGAAGTGGCGCCGCGGCAGTGGAGCAACGGTGCTCGCGGTAAAGACACGGCCATTTCGACTGCCGACCGTTCGGCCATCGACCTTGATCTCGGCCTCCGCGTCGCCGACGAGGGAGCCCTCCAGCACGAGTGGTATCCCCTCCTGCGGGGCGACGATCGAGATCGACGTTGCGGCCAGCAAACCTCCGGTTTGCGTCGGAGGCAGGAGCCGCGCAAGAACGAGAAAGCACTCGTGCGAAACCGGGTCATCCGCGACCCGAAGGTAGTAATCGAGGGCGCGATTCTCAGGCTGCACTTCCACTACTTCGATAGGGCGGCGCGCCAGCATGGTGAAGTACCTGGTCCAATACTCCAATGGCAATCCTACGATGCCGTGGTATTCCCATAACGAGGGCGCGTAGATGGTCGCCCCATTCGGAAGGGCTGTGAACTCGGGGGAGGCCAACAGTGCATCGACGACACGCCACTTCGCATACGACTGGCGCTGGTCTTCGGCGATGTAGTGGTTGAAGGCATCGGTGGCCGCCGATAGGGTTGTGGCGGACAAGGCAAGCAGCGATGGCAGCACGTACGACCGGAGCAGTTGCGGCCCGATTCTGCACGCGGCCAGCGACGAGGCCGAGATGAGCAGTACGCTGCCAAGGAAAGAGAAGTATGTCGTGGTGTAGCCATGGCTGCCCGCCCCCACCCAGCCTTGATACTTCGGTGACAAGGCAACGAGGACGTTGGGAAGGAAAACGACGAGCGCTCCA
>JAYUBF010000081.1:0-21583 GCA_043741435.1 Myxococcales bacterium | reverse complement strand
AGTGCCGGCGGCTCTCAATCGAGTCGCTGAATTCGTGCAGTATTGGGCGATTTGACGATGTGGCTGCCTTGGCTGCCGTCACTTTTTGAGAAGTTACTGCTGTTCCATGCAACTACATGCAACTACATGGCCTACTCGAAGTGCTACAGGAACGACGGGACGCGTTCGCCGCGGATCAGGTCCTCGAGGGTTTCGCGGCTGCGAACGACCTCGTAGCGATCGCCGCGCACCATTACCTCGGCCGCGCGCGGTCGTGAGTTGTAGTTGGACGACATCGAGAACCCGTAGGCTCCGGCCGAGAGGATCGCGAAGAGATCGCCCGGTGCGGGCAGGTGCGGGAGCTGACGATCGCGCGCGAAGAAATCGCCCGTCTCGCAGATCGGGCCGACCACGTCGGCCGTAATTGGTACGATGCCGGGTTCGCCGGATCGACGCACGACAGGTTGGATCTCGTGGTGCGCGCCGTAGAACGCCGGGCGTACGAGATCGTTCATCGCGGCGTCCACGATCACGAAGCGCTTGTCTTCGCCGTCCTTCACGTAGAGCGTCTGCGTCAGCAGCACCCCCGCGTTGCCGACGATCACGCGACCCGGCTCGGTGATGATCGTGAGGTCGAGCTCACGCAGCGGTCGCAGCGCGGCCCCGATCGCCCTTCCGTAGTCCGCCGGCGTCGGGATCTCGGCGTCGACCTCGTACGGGATGCCGAGTCCGCCGCCGAGATCGAGCGACTGCAGCGGCACACCATCCGCGCGAAGATCGGCGATGAGCTCGACGAGTCGCGCGATCGCGTCGGTGAACGGTTGGGTCTGCGTGAGCTGCGAGCCGATGTGGCAGTCGAGGCCGACCACTTCGATGGAAGCCAGCGACAACGCGCGCCGATACAAGGCACGCGCGCGGGTGACGGGAACGCCGAACTTGTTCTGCTTGAGGCCCGTCGAGATGTACGGATGCGTGACCGCGTCGACATCGGGATTCACCCGCACCGCGATCGGGGCACGCACGCCGCGCTTCGCGGCGATCTCCGCGATACGCTCGAGCTCGCCTTCTGACTCCACGTTGAACAGCCGGATGTTCTCATCGATGGCGTAGTCGATCTCGTCGGCGCGCTTGCCCACGCCCGAGAACACGATCTTGTTCGGCGCAACCCCGGCGCGTCGTGCGCGAAAGATCTCTCCACCCGAGACGGTGTCCACGCCGGCGCCGAGCTTCACCAGCGTGGCGAGCACGGCCAGCGAAGGACACGCCTTCATCGAGTAGCAGATCAGGTGGCGCGCACACGCGCTGGCGAGCGCTTCGTCGAACACGCGATAGTGTCGCGCGAGCGTCTCGTAGCTGTAGACGTACGCCGGCGTCCCCACTTCCGCCGCGATCAGCGGGAGGGGGACGGATTCAGCGTGGAGGACGTTGTCGAGGTAGTGAAAGTGGTGCAACGGCGTAGCCGACGAAGCGGCTAGCTGGCGCGACGACGGCGGCGCGTGTCTTCGAGCTCGGCGAAGAAGCGGGTCGAAGTTTCCACGCCGTTCTCGAGCGACTCGAGGACGAGAGGAACGAGGCCTGCGGTCTCGGTGCGAAGAACGTCGTAGTAGCGCTGGCGCTCGATGCTGTGAATGACGATGGGTGGGAAGCCGTCGCGGAGCAGCATGAGGTTCTGAAGAAGACGCGCCGCCTTGCCCGAGTTCTTGGTGAACGGGTAGATCGACATCAGCTTCCAGTGAGCGCGCGCCGCACGATCGACCGGGTGCATGAGTGCGGTCTCTTCCTCATCGAGCCATTCGATCAGCTTCTTGAGGCGCGCTTGGATTTTGTCCGGCGCCGCGATCTCGTGGAAGTAGAGACGGTGCAAGGGATTGTCCTTGCGGAAGCCGTCCGACTTTCCCTTCTCTTCGGGCGTCAGCACCGCGTGGATCTGGCGGAGCGTCTCGAGCGTGATCTGGTTCTTCTTGCGCGTGCGCTTGGCGTTGGCGTCGGCAGCGCGCTCCTTGGCCCACTCGCGCGCTTGGTGACGCACGAGCTCGATCGCGGACTTGTGGTTCTTGATCTCCTCGTACATCGGGATGAGCGAGACGTCGGAGATGATCTTCTTGTCGATGGCGGCTTTGAGCTCATGGTACGAGAGCACGACGCCTTCGAGCGCGTTGTCGTGATAGATCCACGAAAGGTCGAACTTCTCGTCGAAGTCGGCGACCACCGCGGCGTGAGCACGAATGCGCAGCTCACGTAGCGCCTCGACCTTGTGATCGATCGAATACAGCTTCGATTCCATCTGCGAGCCCTCCACCGAGTCCTCCTCTTTCTTGCCTTCTGGCGTTCCAGTTTTTGATCTCCAGCGAGCGCGCTGGAGGGCGATCTATATTGCTGTCGCGTCGCGAAAGGTTTGGCGCTGCAGCGAGTTGCCTCGATCGCGTTGGCTGCTTTCGAAAACAGGTTCCTAGTAACTAGCCGATACTTGGCGACCGGGCAACTAACCTAGCAATCTGACATTGTAACCGTCAAGCGAACACTGTGAGCTCAGGTGTGCAAAGGTGCGATCTCATACCCTGGGGAGCTCGTCGGGCGTTCCTCAGGCGTTCCTCATACAGGCCAGGTCACGAAAACTTGCGCCGACCTGGGTCCGGTGGCTTAGCTGCTGATGGACTCGTGTCGGCGCTCCCTACGGAAAATGACTATGGTTTCAGCCATCAGACGGTCCTCCTCGCGGAGGCCGTGGACGCGCTCGCGCCTCGTGCGGGGGGCGTCTACTGCGATGGAACCCTGGGGGGTGCTGGGCACGCGGAGAGCATCCTCGAGCGGACCCACCCGGATGGCCGGCTGCTTGGAGTCGACCGTGATCCCGCGGCCTTGGCGGCTGCAGCCAAGCGGCTGGAGAGGTTCGGCGACCGCGTGATCCTGGCTCACGGCACGTTCGGCGATCTGCCGCGGATCCTGTCCGAGCATGCCCCCGCGCTCAAGACCGAGCGGCTGGACGGCGTGCTGGTGGATCTCGGCGTGTCTTCCCCGCAGCTCGATCACGCGAGCCGCGGGTTCTCGTTTCGCCGCGAAGGTCCGCTCGACATGCGGATGGATTCGACGCAGGGCGAGACCGCACGCGAGCTGTGCGAGCGCCTATCACAGGACGAGCTGGCCGATCTCATCCGCGCGTACGGCGAAGAGCGATACGCCGGTCGCATCGCGCGAACGATCAAGGAGGGCTTGGCCGAAGACCACCTGCACAGCACCACCGAGTTGGCCGCTGCGATCGCGAACGTGATCCCGAGCCGCGAGCGTGGAAAGGACCCGGCCACCCGCACCTTCCAGGCGCTGCGCATCGCGGTGAACGACGAGCTCGGTGAAGTGGAGCGCTTGGTCAATGCCGCGCCGGCGATCCTCGCCCCCGCAGGTCGGCTCGCGGTGATCTCGTTCCACTCACTCGAAGACGGCATCGTGAAGCACCGGCTGCGCGACATGGCGAAGGAGCCGAATGTGCCGCCCGAGCTCGCCGAGGCCATGGGTCTGCCGCAGCCGACGATGCGCATCCTCACGCGCAAGCCAGTGGAGCCGAGCGAGGTGGAGGTCGCCGCGAACCCGCGTGCGCGCTCGGCGAAGCTGCGCGTGGCGGAACGCCGATGAGCGTGAGCGGCCCGATGACCGTGCCGCGACGCGCAGGAGCGCGCAGCGCGACGCCGCTGTGGCCCATCGCGCTGTTGTGCGCCGTCGCCACGGTGTGGGGCCTCACGCACGTGTGGGTGCGCCTGCAGCTCATCGTCGTGGGCTACGAGATCTCGCGTCAGCACAAGATCAAGCACGACCTCACCGAGCTCAGCCAGCGGCTGAGCCTCGAGCTGCGCACGCGGATGGACCTCGGCACCGTCGAGCGCCTCGCCCGCGACAAGCTCAAGATGGAGCCGCCCGATGCCAGCAAGCTGCGCGCGATCCTGGTCAGGCCCCACTAGGATGACCCCACCCCTCGATGTTCGCTTCGCCCCGGGACCGTGGCTGCGCATCCGCACGTGGGTCGCGGTGGGCCTCCTCTCCTCGTGCTTCGGTCTCCTTGCGTATCGCGCGTGGGTCCTTCAAGTGCGCGAGTCGGAGCGCTTGAAGGCGATGGCCCAGGATCAGTACCTACGCGACGTCGACATTCCACCGCGGCGAGGGCGCATCCTCGATCGCAACGGCATCGAGCTCGCGGCATCGGCCGAGCTCGACTCGCTGGCGTGCAATCAAAGGATGATCGCGCCGCGCGTCGCGGACATCGCGAGCAAGCTCGCAGGTCCGCTGCACATGGAAAAGCGCGAGCTCGAGAAGCGGTTGCGCGGGAAGCGCTACTTCGCGTGGCTGAAGCGGCGTCTCGATCCGGAAGAGGCGAAGGCCATCCGGGATCTCGACATCGCTGGGCTCACCTTCGAGCGCGAGCCGCGCCGCTACTACCCGCATCGGGAGCTGGCGGGAACGCTGCTCGGTTGGGCGGGCGTCGACTCCTCGGGGCAAGAAGGGCTCGAGCTGCAGCACGACGCCGAGCTGCGCGGCAAGCGCGCGCAGGTCTCGGGGCTCCTCGATGCCCTTGGCCGCTCGGTGCTGATCGGCGGGCTATCCGAGGCGCCGTCGACGGCTGGCAAAGATCTCGAGGTCACGATCGATCGCCACATCCAGTTCCGGCTCGAGCAAGCGCTGCAGCGCGCGGTGACGAAGAATCGCGCGAAGGCGGGCAGCGCGGTCATGCTCGATCCGCGCAATGGAGAGGTGCTGGCGATCGCCGCGGTGCCCACGCTCAATCCGAACGATCCCGGTGACGCGCCGGCGCACGGTGCCCGGCTGCGTCCCGTCACCGACACGTTCGAACCGGGCTCCACGATCAAGACGTTCTCCATCGCCGGCGCGCTCGAGGCTGGGCTCACGCGGCCCGACGAGCCATTCTGGTGCGAGAACGGTAGCTACAAGGTCGGCCCGGCCACGATCCACGACGCCGAGAAGATCGGCGACACGACGCTCACGGGGGTGCTCGCGATGTCGTCCAATATCTGCACCGCGAAGCTCGCAGCGCGGCAAGGCAAGGAGCGCCTGCGCGAGATGCTGCTGCGCTTCGGCTTTGGGCGACCCACGGGCGTGGACCTTCCGGGAGAGCGCGCGGGGCAGATCCGCGCGCTCGCGAAGATGGGTCCCGTCGAGACGGCGACCACCTCGTTCGGGCAGGGCATGACGGCGACGCCGCTGCAGATCGCGACTGCCTATGCTGCCGTCGCCAACGGCGGCACGCTATACAAACCGCACGTCACCCACCGCATCCTCGACGGCGATGGCGCCACCGCGCAGGTCACGGAGCCGGACGGGAAGCGCATCGTCGACGAGAAGCTCGCGTCCACCCTGCGCACCATGCTGCACGCGGTCACACAAAAAGGCGGCACTGCCGAGAAGCTGCTGCTACCGGGTTACAAGTACGGAGGCAAGACGGGCACCGCGCAGAAGGTCGACTCCGAGACACGCCAATACTCGAAGGAGAAGTGGACCAGCTCGTTCGTGGGCTTCGCGCCGCTCGAGGACCCGCGCCTGGTGCTCTACGTCGCGATCGACGAGCCGTCCGATTCGCACTACGGCTCGCAGGTCGCGGGCCCGGTGTTCACCGAGACGATGAGCGACGCCTTGCGCTGGTTGGGCGTGAAGCCGACCGAGCGCTAGTTCACCTGCGGGGATCGATGTAGCACTTCTGCGTCATGGCTCGCGGGTGAACGGCTGAGAAGGTATGCGAGAACAAGTTGGATCAAGTCGATCGCTTACACGTTTCCCGTCGAGGAAGTGGCACCTCGGCATCTGGGATGATGGCCTGAGTTGAGTAGGGACACCGGTTGCGTCGTACAGTCTATTACTGTACATCTTGAAGGGTGAAGGTCTATCGGGTGACCTTGGAACGATTGGCGGAGAAACAGTTCCGCAAGTTGCCCGATGCCATCTGTAAGGCGCTGCGGACCTGGACGCTGCTTGTTGAAGAGGATCGGCAAGGCCAGCGCTCATCCCGCTTGAACATTGCGTACCGCCTCATCTACCGGGAGATGGAGAACGGAGAGCTTGCGATCGTCTCTGTCATCGAGGTGAACAAACATGACTACTAGGACGAGGGCGCGAAGTTTTTTCGAGAAGGAGATGGGGCCGATGACCTTCGGTGCCTTTCTAACCGCCGTGCGGGTAAACATGGGGCACTCGCAGGTGGAGTTGGCGCGGCGGCTCAAGGTGTCGCGCTCGATGATCTGCGACATTGAAAAGGGCAGGGTCCTCGTGAGTCCGGCGCTTGCGGTCAAGATCGCCAAGATTGGGGCTTTCCCGCAGGACCTCGCGATCAAGTTTTGTCTCGAAGATCAGCTGCGGCGGCTGAAGATTCACATGAAGCTCGAGGTCAGGGCGGCATGATGCGCGCGCATCGTCATTCCGACGCCATCCACGAGCCGGCAAAGATGATCACCGACGGAGATGCGCCGGTGCTGATGCTCGCCCAGTTGCTCGCCGGTCTCGACGTGCTGTCGTGCACGGCACCCACCGGAGTCGATGCCATGGCGCAACGCATCGGCGAGGTGCGCGACGACTCGCGTCAGGTGCATTCCGGCGATCTGTTCGTCGCGGTGCGTGGCCAAAGCGTGGATGGCCACGAGTTCATCGAGCTGGCACGCAGCAACGGCGCGGTGGCGGTCGTCGTCGAACACGACGTGGCCTTCGACGGGATCGTCGTCCGGGTCGCCGACGGGGCGAAAGCCTTGGCGCAGCTCGCGGCGAACCGCTACGGGAGACCCGCCGAGGCGATGACGCTGGTGGGCATCACCGGCACCAACGGCAAGACCACGAGCACGTACCTCGTCGAGGCGCTGCTACGGGAAGGCGGCAAGGTGCCCGGGGTCATCGGTACCGTCGGCTATCGCTCCCCCGCGGGCAACCGGCCCGCACCGTTCACCACACCGACACCGCTGCAGCTCCACGCCACGCTGGCCGAGATGCGCGATGCCGGCTGCACGCAGGTGGTGATGGAGTGCAGCTCGCACGCGCTCGCGCTCGACCGACTCGCCGGCCTGCGCTTCGCCATCGCGGCATTCACCAACCTCACGCAAGATCACCTCGACTTCCACCACGACATGGACGACTACGCGGAGGCGAAGACCTTGCTGTTCTCGCGTCACCTCGCGAACGACGGGTGCGCCGTGGTCTGCGTCGATGGCCCGTACGGCGAGCGCATGGCGCGAGCAGCGAGCGGGCGCGTCCTGCGCGTCTCGTCCGCCGCGCGCGGCGATGTTCACGTGCGCGAAAAAGCAGCGAAGGCATCCGGCACGCACCTCGCGCTGGCGACGCCGCTCGGACCTCTCGCGTTCACGAGCCCGCTCGTCGGTGACTTCAACGTGGAGAACCTGGTGGTCGCGACTGGCATCGGTTGCGCGTTGGGCTTGTCGGCTGCCCAGATCACGCGTGCGCTCGATGGGGCAACCGGCGCGCCGGGCCGTCTCGAGCGCGTTCGCGATCCACGCGCCGACGCGCGCGACATCGCCGCGTATGTGGACTACGCACACACACCGGATGCACTCGAGCGTGTGTTGGCGGCTGTCCGTCCAACCACGCGAGGTCGCCTGTGGGTGGTGTTCGGTTGCGGTGGCGATCGCGATCGCGGCAAGCGCCCGCAGATGGGGCGCATCGCGGCGGCCGGCGCCGACATCGCGGTGGTCACCAGCGATAATCCACGCAGCGAAGATCCGCAGCGGATTCTCGCCGACATCCTGGGTGGTATGAGAGACAGCACGATCCTGTTGGAAGAGCAGTTGAGCCCGGGCGTCCGTGGGCACCTCGCGATCGTCGACCGTCGGGCTGCCATCGCGCTCAGCATCCGTCGGGCCCTTGCCGGCGATGTGGTGGTCATCGCCGGCAAGGGCCACGAGGACTACCAGGTGCTCGGGACGGAAAAGCTGCACTTCGACGACCGCGGAGAAGTCATCGCGGCGCTGGCGTAGGTCGCGCTCCCACCCGTTCGTCACTCAATCGTCGCGGCCCTTCAGGGCAATGGGAACCGGACGAATCAGCTCTCGTGAACCCCGCGTTGCAGAAGCGTCTGGAGCGTTGCTCGTCGTTGCCGACGCTTCCTGCAGTGGCGGTGAAGGTCATTGCGGAGTGCCGCGCGGACGAGCCCGACATCCTCGCGATCGCGCAGACGCTTTCCAACGATCCCGGCCTGGCCGCGAAGCTGCTGCGTGCCGTGAACTCGCCATCGCTGGGTCGCGGCAAGAGGGTGAGCACTGTACGCAATGCGATCGAGCTCCTCGGGCTCAATGCGGTGCGCACGCTCGCGCTGTCCTTCTCCATCGCGCAAGGGCTGAAGAAGAACCAGAAGCACGGCTTCCGGTCGTTCTGGAAGCGCTCCGCGATCGCCAGCGTGGCCGCGCGTGCGATCGCGGTTTCCCACAAGGTCTGTGAGCCCGAGGCCGCCTTCCTCGCGTCGCTGATGCAGGACATCGGCATCCTGGCGCTCGGGCAGATCGCCGAGAAGCGCTTCGACAACCTCACCACCAAGCACGTCGACGAGCATGCTGCGCTGCGGGCGTTCGAGCGCCAGCAGTTCGAGTGCGAGCACGCCGAGGTCGGCGCGTGGCTCACCTCGCATTGGCGGCTCCCGGTGGGCCTGTCCGTCGCGATCCGCTTCAGCGACGAGCCCAACCTCATTCCGCAGGCGCTCGACGCGGACACCGCGGCGATGGCGAAGACCGTGGCCCTGTCCGGCCTCGTCGCCGACATCTGGGTGCGCGAGGACGCCGATGTCGCAACGCGCGTGGCGCGAGATGCCGCCCTGTCGCTCCTCGGCGTGAGCGGCGCTGCCTTCGCCGTGCTGCTGGCGGAGATCGGCGACAAGATGCAAGAGGTCGCCGGCTTCCTCGACGTGCAGATCGGCACACGCACCGAGACCGACGCCATTCTCGAGCAAGCGCGCGACGCCTTGGCCGAGCTGTCGATGCAGTCGATGGTGACGGTGGAGTCGGCGCGCCGCACCATCAGCGAGCTCGAGCAGCGCGAGCGCGAGCTGCTGATGGCCGCGCAGCGCGATGCGCTCACGAACCTCGGCAATCGCGGCTTTCTCGACAGCTTCTTGGCGCGCTGCTTCGACGAGGCCTGCACGACCAAGCAGCCCCTCTCCATCGTCATGATCGACCTCGATCGCTTCAAGTCGGTCAACGACACGCGCGGTCACCAGACCGGCGACGCCGTGATCGTGGCCACCGCAGGCCTCCTCGCCGCGGGCATCCGGCCGCTCGACCTGGCCGGTCGCTACGGCGGCGAAGAGTTCATGCTCGTGTTGCCCGCCACCGACGCAGCCGGTGCGCGCGCCGCTGCAGAGCGGATACGCGCGAAGCTGGCCGACCTCGAGATCGCGACCCCCACGGGACCCATCCGCGTAACGGCCTCCTTCGGTTGCGCGACGCTCGACGGCCCCGCGGTGCTGCGTCGGGTCACCATCCCGGACCTCGTCGCCGTCGCCGACCGCGCGCTGTACCAGGCGAAGCGCGACGGTCGCAACCGCGTGGAGCAGGGCGCTTTCGAGGTGCCTGCCGGCGGCTCGCCGGCGCTGGTGCCCGGAGTCGCCGCCGCGATGGCCCATCTCGGCTGAGGTGGCGTCTCGCTACGCCGGCTCTTCCCCGACATCTCGCTGGGTTGACCACTGTTGGCCTTGGCACGCGGCCTGCTCTACTTCGGGCATGCGCTTCGCGATGGCGACCCTCCTCTTCGTGTCTCTCGCTGCCACACCCGCCGTTGCGTCCAAGAAGGTGAACCCCACCGTGGCTGGCGAGCCGTTTCGCGCCGCCGTGGTGGCCGCGATGGAGAGACACAACTTGCTGCGCGACGTTCGCAAGGTCGGTCGCGTGGCGCTCGTGAACAGCACCGCGCGCGAAGCGCACGTGTTGATCGAGGTAATCAACAACCGCTCGGGCGTGCTCGACGAACTCGAGACCGTTACCGTCGTCAAACAGACCGGCGTCGCGCATCGCAACGGCGACACCTACCTTCGTGTAAAGGCAGCTGCGCAAGCGCGTGCAGTGCGCGAGTACGGCGCCGAAGCCGTTGCCCGCGAACACGGCCTCAGCGCCGACGGTTCGCGCTACGTGGCACGCGTGTACGGCGTCGACGGAAAAGACGTGCGCTACGAGGTCTCACTCTCGCGATCGCCACGCGTCGTCGGCAAGACCGAGAAGATCGTGCCGGTCGAACCCGAACCGCACTTCGACGTCGACGTCACGAAGCTGCCCGCCGGAATCCAGGCCAGCCTCCGTGCACTGCTCGACATGACGGTTAGTCGACGTTGAAACTCGCGCGCCGCCGCCTCCGCAGAGCGGACTGGTGCGACCTCTCTCCAGCGCGCTAGACTTGTAGGCATGGCACCTCAGGATCTCATCTCCGAAGCGCTCAAACTTCCTACGGAGGAACGCGCCCGGATTGTGAGCGCATTGGTCAAGAGTCTCGACGACGATGGTGAAGATCCCGCCGATGTCGCGCGCGCCTGGGCGATCGAGATCGAGCGTCGAGCCCACCGTGCTGTAAGCGGCAGGTCTACCGGCAAGGACTGGGACGTTGCCGTCCGTAAGATCCAGGCGAAGCATCACAAGAAATGACCAAGTGCGTCCGCCTCGACGACGAAGCGGATCACGAACTAGGCGCCGCGGTGGTCTGGTATGAGCAACGATTGGCAGGCCTCGGGCTCGACCTACTCAACGAGGCAAACGACGCAAAGCGACGGCTTTCTGAACGGCCGACGGCATGGGCGCTGGTCGCGGAGGTCGCCTCCAACCTCAAGATCCGCAGGTGCCCAGTCCACGGGTTTCCATACTCCCTCGTGTTCATCGAGCTTCCCGACCACATCCGTGTGCTCGCCGTCATGCACGGACGTCGTCGTCCCGGGTATTGGCGTCGACGTATTCGCCGGCCGAAGAAGATCCGGTGACAAGGTAGACGACACGGCGACGCCGCGCGGACGCGAGCCACGATGCGGGCGTGGTGCTCTGTCGATAGGACAAGGCGCGATCGGCCTCCGCTCCGGTGCGCTCGCATCCTCGACCAGGAGCCCGACCATTCCCAATCTCGTCGCCACGGCCGACCGTGCACTCTACCAAGCCAAGCCAAGCCAAGCGCGGCGGCCGCAACCGAGTGGAGCCGGGTGTGTTCCAAGTGCCCATCGTCGGTGTCACCGCCGCCATAGCTCACCTCGGCTGACGATGATGCGCGATGCGTTGATGTAAAGCTGGATCGATCTACCAAAGGCACTTCGACGTCGACGTCACGAAGCTGCCCGCCGGAATCCAGGCCAGCCTCCGTGCACTGCTCGACATGACACGCTGAGCACGCCCGGCGCGCTGGACGCCGAACGGCCTCGCTTCGTTGCTGGAATCGAAGGGACAGAAACTAGCGCCACGACGTAGAACGAAGCAAAGTGGTGCTCGAAAATGACTCGTTTTTCGCTCGAGATGATCGTGCACGGCACGGGCGCTGCCGTGCTGCGCAGTGGCGCCACGGATTTTGCGTCGGTCGCGATCGATGGCCGTACGGTACCGACGGGCGGTCTGTACTTCGCGATCCGCGGTGAACGCCTCGACGGTCATGACTTCGTCGCGCAGGCCGTAGCGTCTGGGGCCGCCGGCCTCGTCGTCGCGCGTGGGAAGGGCGCGGCCACGCTCGCCGCGACGAAGGACGTCACGATCCTCGAAGTGGACGACACGTTGCTCGCGCTCGGTCGTCTCGCCCGCGCGTATCGCCAGAGCCTCGTGGGGACCAAGTTCATCGCGCTCACGGGCTCGGTCGGCAAGACGTCGACCAAGGAGATGCTCGCCTCGATCTTGTCAGCCGCCGTCGGAGAAGACGCCGTGCACAAGACACGCGGTAACCTCAACAACCACCTCGGGGTCCCCCTCACGATCCTCGGCACCCTGCCCACGCATCGCTTCGCCGTCGTCGAGATGGGCATGAGCGGGCTCGGGGAGATCGCGTACCTCGAGTGGCTCACGCGGCCCGACATCGCTCTCGTAACCACCGTCGCTGGTGTCCACCTCGAGCAGCTCGGCTCCATCGAGCAAGTGGGTCGCGCCAAGGGCGAGATCTTCGAAGGCCGGGCGGCTGCCGGGCAGGCATTCGCCATCGCGCCGTTCGGTGAATTGCATCTGGCCCGGTCGCTGGCGCAAGTGCCACGTGCACTGCAGCGCAGCTTCGGTGGGGCTGGCGCCGACGTGCGCGTGCTCGCCACCCGCGTGGATCACGCGGCCACCCAGGTGACGCTCGCGCTTGCCACGCAGACACTGGAAGTTCGCCTCGGCCTCTTCGGTGCGCATCAAGCAAACAACGCTGCGGCAGCAGCTGCCGTCGCGCAAACCCTCGGCATCGACGGCGCCGCAATCCAGCGTGGCCTCGAAGCGGCGCATGGCGAGAAGCACCGCATGCAGCTGTACGAGCTCGCCGGTCGCACCATCATCGACGATTGCTACAACGCGAGCCCCCCGTCGGTGATCGCCGCCATCGATGCGCTGTCGGCGGTCGCCAACGCCGGCACGCGCCGCGTCGCCGTGTTGGGCGACATGCTGGAGCTCGGGCCGGGCGGCGCGGCCGCGCACGCAGCCATCGGTCGCTACGCGGCCGATCATGTGGATACGCTGGTCGCCTTCGGGCCGCTCTCGAGCCACGCTGCCGAGGCTGCGCGCGGTCATTTGTCCGCGAACGCCGTGTTCCATACCAACGATCCACTCGTCGCTGCTCGCCATGCGTACGAGGCGAGCGGTCCCGGTGATTCGCTGCTGGTCAAGGCGTCACGCGGCATGAAGCTCGAGCGCGTGCTCGATGCGCTGGCCGGGCTCGCACGCGCCGAGGTCGGCTGATGCTCTACCACCTGCTATTCCCGTTGCACACGCGCGCCGGCTTTCACGCGTTCAACGTGCTGCGCTACGTCTCGACCCGGATCATCCTCGCGACGCTCACCGCGTTGATGCTGAGCTTCATGCTGGGCCCGTGGTTCATCGAGCGGCTGCGCAGCAAGCAGATCAGCGAGCAGATCCGCACCGACGGTCCGCAGACGCACAAGAAGAAGGCCGGCACCCCCACCATGGGTGGCTCGCTCATTTTGTTCGCGCTCGCCATCCCGACGCTGCTGTGGTGCGACCTCACCAACCAGTTCGTGTGGCTCACGCTCGCCGTGACCATCGCCTACGGCGTGATCGGCTTCGCCGACGACTACCTCAAGCTCACGCGCTCGAAGGCCGGCCTCCCGGGACGGCTCAAGCTGCTCGGTCAGTTCTCCATCGCGATCGCCGTCGTTGCGTACATCTACACGTCCGACGTGTTCGATCCGGATCTGCGCTTTCGCCTGTCGCTTCCACTCGTCGCCTTCGATCGCCACCCCATCACGTTGTTGCCGTGGCTCTACGGCCTCCTCTCGGTCATCGTCATCGTGGGCTCGTCCAACGCCGTCAACATCACCGACGGGCTGGACGGCCTCGCCATCGGCCCCGTCATCTTCGCCGCCGGGACCTTCTTGCTTCTCGCATACGGCGGTGGCCAGGTCATCTCGGGCTTCAACATCGCCGAGTATCTGCGCATCCCCTTCATCCGGGGTTCCGGGGAGCTCGCGATATTCTGCGGCGCGATGATCGGTGCCGGCCTCGGCTTTCTGTGGTTCAACACGTATCCCGCCGCCGTCTTCATGGGCGACGTTGGTGCGTTGGCGCTCGGCGGTGCGCTCGGCATGTTGGCCGTGCTCACCAAGAACGAGTTCACGCTGGTCATCTTGGGCGGCGTGTTCGTCATCGAGATCCTGTCGGTGATGGTGCAGGTCGTCTCGTTCAAGCTCACCGGCAAGCGCGTGTTTCGCATGGCGCCGTTGCACCACCACTTCGAGCTCAAGGGATGGCCCGAGCCGAAGGTCATCGTTCGCTTCTGGATCATCGCGTTCATGCTCGCGCTCGTGGCGCTGGCGACGCTGAAGGTGCGCTAGCGTGGGCCAGGGCCAACGACCGACGGTCGTCGTCGGGGCCGGCACCACCGGTCTCGCCGTCGCGCGCTACCTCGTGCGTCGCGGGGAACGCGTGCTGCTGAGCGACACGCGCGACGCGGCCGCAATGAACGAAGCACGCACCGCCCTCGAGGCTGAGCTGGGTGCGGACGCGGTGCGTCTAGCGTGGGAGCTCGGTGGCCACGTCGAGGCGAGCTTCGCGAATGCAGGCCGCATCATCGTGTCGCCCGGGGTCCCGGAAGGGCCGGCCTTGGCCGCGGCGCGCCGGGCTGGCGTGTCTATCACCGGTGAGATCGAACTCGCGGCGCGGCTCGTCGCTGCGCCGATCGTGGGCATCACCGGCACCAACGGAAAGTCCACGGTGACCGCCTTGTGCGGAGCGATCGCGCAGGCCACCGGTCGGGCCAGCTTCGTCGGTGGGAACCTCGGCGTGCCGCTCGTGTCGGCCGTCGGAACGGGTGCCGCGTCGTCCGACGGGCTCTGCGTGGTGGAGCTGTCGAGCTACCAGCTCGAGACCGTGGAGCAGCTGCGCCCGCGCGCGGCGGCGTTGCTCAACCTCACGCCCGATCACCTCGATCGCTACGGATCCCTCGCGGTGTACGGTGCAGCGAAGATGAACATCGCCCGGCGCATGGGTACCGGCGACGTGCTCGTGGTGAACGGCGACGACGTCGAGGTGACGCGCGCGCTGTCCGCGTGGCGCGAGAAGCGCTGGAGCGGAGAAGTCGGCACGGTCGTGGGGCCCGAGATCTATCGCTTCGTGGAAGCGGCCGTCGCCGACGCTACCAACATCGCCTTCTGCGACGAAAACGACTTCGTGCTGCGCCTTCCCGCCGGCGACGAACGGTATTCACGCACGCTGAGCCAGCTCATGGGTCGGCACAACGATCGCAACGTGCTCGCCGCGCTGCTCCTCATGCGCGCCTCGGGCCTCGCCTCGCCCGAGGCCGTGCGCGTGGGGCTCTCCGGCTTTCGCGCGCTGCCCCACCGCATGGAGCTCGTCGCTGAGCGCGGCGGCGTGCGCTACTACGACGACTCGAAGGCCACCAACGTGGACTCTGTCGTCGCCGGGCTCGCGGGCTTCCCGGTGCCGTTCTCGCTCATCGTCGGTGGCCGTGACAAAGGCGGGTCGTACGCACCGCTCGTGGTGGCCTTGCGCGCGGGCAGCTGCCGCGGCGTCGTCACCATCGGCGAAGCCGCGCCGCTCGTCGAGAAGGCTCTCGACGGCAGCGGAGTGCGTTGCGAGCGCGCGCAGGATCTCCCCGACGGTGTGCGACGCGCGCGTGCCTGGATGAAGGCCGGCGAGGCCGTGGTGCTGTCTCCTGCGTGCTCGTCGTTCGACATGTTCCGCGACTACGCGCACCGCGGCGCCGTGTTCAAAGACGCGGCGGAGGCGCAGTCGTGAGCGAGCTCCACCGCGACGAGACGAGGTCCGACGCCACCGTCGAGTCCGCGCTCCTCGACGATCCCACCGACCGCACGGATGCCTGCATTCCCGTTCGCGAGCCCACGCCGACCACGCTTGGCCTGCCGAAGGCGCCCATCGGCACCACCCAGCAGGTGGCGATCGCCAGGCCGCCGGGTGCCGATCCACTGCTGTTCGCGGCGGTCGTCGGGCTCGTGGGCTTCGGTATCGTGATGGTCTATTCGGCCTCCGCCATCTACGCGACGCAGAAGTTCGGCATGGCCACGTACTTCTTGCGCCGCGATCTGCTCTGGTCCGGCGTCGGCCTCGTCGCGATGACGGTCGCGATGCACACCGACTATCGGGTGTGGCGCCGCTTCAGCTACCTGTTGCTCGGTACGGCGGTGAGCATGCTGGCCGCGGTCCTGCTGGTGGGCGCGCGCATCAACGGTGCTCGTCGCTGGTTCCATATCGCCGGCGTCTCGTTCCAACCCGCCGAGCTCGCGAAGCTGGCGCTCGTCATCTACCTCGCGTACTCGCTCGCCAAGAAGGCGGAGAGGGTGCGCTCGTTCACCGTCGGCTTCGTGCCGCACATGATCGTGTGCGGCACCATGATGATGCTGCTGCTCAAGCAGCCCGATCTCGGCACCGCCGTGATCCTGGGCCTCACCACGTTGCTGTTGCTCTTCGTCGCGGGCGCCAAGCTCAGCTACATCCTCATCGCGTTCCTCGGTGCGGGCCCGCTCATCTATCAAGCGATCGTGGGCACGCCGTGGCGCATGCGGCGCATGCTCGCGTACCTCGACCCGTGGCAGTACCGCTACGACGTGGGCTACCAGATCACCGAGTCGCTCATCTCGGTGGGCTCGGGTGGCCTGCATGGCCTTGGTCTCGGTGACGGACGACAGAAGCTCTTGTTCCTACCCGAAGCGCACACGGACTACATCCTCGCGATCGTCGGTGAAGAGCTCGGGCTCGTCGGCATTTGCTCTGTTGCGCTGGTGTTCGCGGTGATTGTGTGGCGTGGCGCCCGCGCAGCGCTGCGGGCGCGCGATCCGTTCGGCTGCTACACCGCGTTCGGCATCACCGCGATGTTCGGCTTGCAGGCGCTGGTGAACATCGGCGTGGTGCTCGGCGCGCTGCCCACCAAGGGGCTACCGCTGCCGTTCGTCTCGTTCGGTGGCTCCACGCTCGTGGTGGATCTGCTCGCGATGGGCATCCTGCTCGATATCTCACGCGGCAGCGACCGCGTGCGCCGGGCGACCACCACGCAGAGCAGCCTCGCCAACGTGCTGTTGTTCGCGAGCGGCAACCGCAAGAAGCCCGGCGGCGGTCGGCGGGTCGTCGTCGAAGTGGGGTAGGCAGGCCCGGTTTTCCTGGGGCCAGGCGTCCCCAATCGTGCTCGAGAGGTAGTCGTTCACCCGGGGTGGCGAGAAGGGGATTTTCCAAGCCTCAGCCCGGTTCGAGTCCGAGGCCGAATCCGGTTGCGCGCAACCTTGTCCCGTTGCCGTCGATACCGTCAAAATGGATGGCTTCCAGCACGAGCGGATGGCACGTCGCTCCGTGACAGAAAGCGCAGCGATACTGGATTAGTGTCGCATCCTCTCCCTGGTGCAAGAACACGAAATCTCACCCGGCCAACCTCGCTGCCAGCAACTGTTCATCGGATGTGATGAGCGTGGCCCCAGAAGCGATCGCGGTGGCGGCGATGATCCGATCGGCTGGATCTCCATGCAGCGCGGTGAGCTCGACGCTGCGTATCGTTCAACTTGAGGCGTTGCTTCTCCAGCAGCATTGCGACTTCCCAAAACGAGATCGCCGAAACCGCGAGCTCGCGCTTGCGCAACGCGTTGTCGATGGACCGGACCGCCCGTTTGCCCAGCTTGCGGTCCCCCACAACATAGCGAACAAGAACGTGGGTATCGAGCAAGATCACCTGGCGGCATCCCAGATTACGTCGATCGGGGACACGATATCGCCGATGATCTGGACGCCCCCGCGCGCGAACCCGAAGCCAGACTTCGGCACGACCAACACCGGCGAGAGCACCGCGACCGGCTTGCCGTGTTTCGTGATCGTGACCGACTTCCCGTCGCGGCCGACTTCGTCCGTGAGTGCAAGACACTTCGCCTTGAATTCGCCGGCCGGAACCACGCCGTTTGTTATTAGTGCGACGTTTTTCTTCATGACCATGTGTATGACCATGACACGGGATCGCCGAGAAAACCCGCGCGACCACCACTGCTCGGGAAGAAGAAGGAACCCCCGTTCTGTAGGCGCCCCGCGCCTCACGCGGTACCTTCCCCCGCATGCAGATCCTCATCGCCGGTGGTGGCACCGGCGGACATTTGTTTCCGGGCATCGCGCTCGCAGAGGAGCTGCGCGCCCGCGGCCACGAGGTCGAATTCGTCGGAACCGCGCGCGGCATCGAAGCGCGGGTGTTGCCGAAGGAGGGGTGGCCGTTGCACCTCCTCGAGGTGAGCGGGCTCAAGGGCGCTGGCCTCATGGCCAAGGTCCGCGGTGCCATTCGGGTGCCCGGCGCCTTGCTGCAGTCGGGCGCGATCCTCGCGAAGACGAAGCCCAGCTTGGTGGTCGGCGTCGGTGGCTACGCCTCGGGGCCGATGGTCATGCGCGCCGCGATGAGCGGCATCCCCACGGCCATCCTCGAGCAGAACTCGGTGCCGGGCTTCACCAACCGCACCCTCGGCAAGATGGTGCGTCTGGTGTGTGGTGCCTTCCCCGGCGCCCAGCGCTTCTTTCCAGCCAAGAAGTACCGCTTGCTCGGAAATCCCGTTCGGACGAAGGTGCGGGCCGCGATGGCGGGAACGGGCGGTGACGCAACGAACCGCGGGCTGCTCCGGGGGTTACTCATCCTGGGGGGCTCGCAAGGCGCGCATGCCGTAAATGAGCTCGTGGCCGGTGCGCTGGAAGCGCTCGCGCAGCGCGGACGTACGTTGAGCGTGGTGCATCAAACGGGTGCCGCCGACCAGGCAGCCCTCACCGAGCGCTACGCGAAGGCCGGCATCACCGTCGACGTCCGGCCGTTCATCGACGACATGGCCTCGGCGTATCGGGCGGCGAGGCTCGTGATAGCCCGTGCGGGTGCCTCCACGTTGGCCGAGCTCACTGCGCTCGGCCTTCCATCGCTGCTCATCCCGTTCCCACACGCGGCGGACGATCATCAAACCGCGAATGCGAAGGACCTCGTCGAGGCGGGCGCAGCCAAGCTCTTCGTCCAAGCAGACACCACCGCCGAGCAGCTCGCCGACGAGATCTCCGCTCTCATCGACGACGACGCCGCGCTCGAGACCATGGCTGCGGCCGCACATTCCATGGGCCGTCCCGATGCGCATCGCGACATCGCAGACGCGCTCCTCCAGCTGGTCGCCTAGGTCGGTCGAACGTGTTCGCGCGCCATGGCACCTGCATCCATTTCGTCGGCATCGGCGGCATCGGCATGTCCGGCATCGCCGAGGTGTTGCTGACGCTGGGCTACCAGGTGAGCGGGACGGATCTGAAAGAGTCCGACACCACGCGACGGCTCGCCAGCCTCGGTGCACAGGTGCGCTACGGTCACAAGGCAGAGCACCTCCATGGTTGCGACGTGGTCGTGATCTCGTCGGCGGTGCGCGCGTCGAACCCGGAAGTCATGGCCGCACGCGAGCGCGGCGTACCGGTGATCCCGCGCGCCGAGATGCTCGCCGAGCTCATGCGCCTCAAGTACGGCATCGCGATCGCGGGCTCGCACGGCAAGACCACCACCACGTCCCTCATCGCCACGGTGCTGCGCCACGCGGGGCTCGATCCCACGGCGGTCATAGGCGGCAAGCTCCCGCAGCTGGGATCGAATGCGCGGCTGGGCCAGGGCGACATCCTCGTCGCCGAGGCGGATGAATCCGACGGCTCCTTCATGAAGCTGGCGCCGGCCGTCGCGGTCGTCACCAACATCGATCCGGAGCACATGGATCACTACAAGACGCTCGACGCGCTCAAGCACGCGTTCGTCGAGTTCTGCAATCGGGTGCCGTTCTACGGCCTCAACGTCCTCTGCCTCGACCACCCCAACGTCCAGGCGCTGGTGCCGTTCCTCGAGAAGCGCTGCGTCACCTACGGCAGCTCCCATGCGGCCGACTACCGGATCGAGGGAATCACCCTCGACGGCTACGCGACGAGGTTTCGCGCCTTTCGCCGGGATCACGATCTCGGCGAGTTCACCGTGCAGATGGTCGGCGCCCACAACGCGATGAACGCGCTCGCGGTGATCGCCGTCGCCGAGGAGCTCGACATCCCCCTCGACACCGTCCGCTCCGCGCTCGCCGGCTTCGAGGGGGTCCAGCGCCGCTTCACCGTCAAGGGCGAGGCCGGCGGCGTCACCGTCGTCGACGACTACGGCCACCACCCGGCGGAGGTCCGCGCCACGCTCGCCGGTGCCCGCCGCGCCTTCGGCCGCCGGCTGATCGTCGCCTTCCAGCCGCATCGCTACACCCGCACCCACGATCTGCTCGACGACTTCGTCAGCGCCTTCAACGACGCGGACCTCCTCTTCCTCACCAACATCTACGCCGCCGGCGAGGAGCCGATTCCGGGCGTCACCGGCCCCGCGCTCGCCGAGGCCGTTCGCGCCCACGGGCACCCCGACGTCACCTACGTCGACAAGCGCGTTGATCTTCCCGCGGCGCTCCTGCCGAGGCTTCAGCCGGGCGACCTCGTCGTCACCCTCGGCGCGGGTGACATCACCCAGGTCGGGCCGGATCTCCTCGCGCTGCTGGAGAAGAAGTCATGAGCCCCTCCGCTGCGCGCCCCCCCCATTCATCCCGACCGAAGTCGAGGGACGCGCGCCCCCCCCGTTCATCCCGAGCGAAGTCGAGGGACGCGCACCCTTCGACTCCGCTCAGGGTGAACGGAAGCTCCGAGAGGGGGACATGAACGTGGCCCGCCGCCTCGACAACGCCCTCCGCGCCGCGCTGAGCTCCCTGAAGCTCGAGGGCGTCCGCTTCGACGAGCCGCTCGCGCCCTGGTGCAGCGTGCGCGCCGGCGGCAGCGCCGAGGCCCTGGTTCGCCCGGCCACCGCGCAGCAGCTGGTCGAGGTCCTCGCGCTGGCCCACGCGGGCGGCATCCCGGTCAGCATCCTCGGCGGCGGCGCCAACACCCTCGTCGGTGACGGCGGGGTGCCCGGCATTACCTTGAAGCTCCCCGCGGACCTGATGCCCGAGGAGCTCGCCGGCGATCGCATCACCCTCGGCGGCGGCGCGGGGATCACCCGGCTGATCACCTTGATGAAGCAGAAGCAGCTCGTCGGCGCCGAGTTCCTCGCTGGGATCCCCGGCACCATCGGCGGCGCGACCACGATGAACGCCGGCACCAAGCACGGCGAGTGCATGAGCATCGTCGAGGCCTTCGAGCTCGCCACCCCCGCGGGAATCGGCTGGCTCGACGCCGCGCAGATCCCCTTCGAGTACCGCCACACCCAGCTTCCCCCTGGCGCCGTCGTCACCCGCGTCCGCTTCAAGCTGCGCGCGGGAGACCTCGCCGCGAGCAAGGCCCAGATGGACGCGGATCTCGGCTACCGCAAGCGCACCCAGCCGCTGTCGCAGCCCAACTTCGGCTCGGTCTTCACCAACCCGAAGGGCGACTTCGCCGGCCGGCTGATCGAGGCCGTCGAACTCAAAGGCCACACCCTCGGCCAGGCCCAGTTCTCGACGCTGCACGCCAACTGGATCGTCAACCTCGGAGGCGCCACCGCCGCCGACGTCGTCGCGCTGATGGACCTGGCGACGAAGCGGGTTCGCGAGGCCCACGGCATCGAGCTTCACCCCGAGGTCAAACGCATCGGAGTCTTTCCATGAGCTTCACCCGCGACGAACTGAAGGGCCGGAAGTTAGGCGTCCTCAAGGGCGGCCTGTCCGAAGAGCGCGAGGTGTCGCTCCGCTCGGGCGCGGCCGTTGCCCAGGGCCTGCGCGAGCTCGGCTACGCGCCGGTCGAGATCGACGTCGGCAAGGATCTGCCCGCCCAGCTCGTCGCCGAGAAGATCGACTGCGCCTTCATCGCGCTCCACGGGCGCTACGGCGAAGACGGCTGCGTCCAGGGCCTGCTCGAGTCGATGTTCATCCCCTACAGCGGCTCGGGTGTCCTCGCCTCCTCGGTGGCGATGGAGAAGGTCTTCACCAAGCAGGTCTTCGTCGCCCACGGCCTCGCCACCCCCG
>JAYUBF010000080.1:0-7323 GCA_043741435.1 Myxococcales bacterium | reverse complement strand
TCGATGCCGAGGGCCGGTTCTGGCACGAAGGTGCGGAGGTCACGCACCACGGCATGAAGGCGGCGTTCTACCGCTGGGTCGATCGCAACCCCGACGGTCGCTGGGTGTTGCGCCTCGACGAGAAGCGCTTCGTCTATCTCGAGGTCGATGACGCGCCCTATGCGATCACCTCCCTGCGCCTCGAGGGGCGGCGCATCTTCGTCCACCTCTCAGACGACACGGACGACGAGCTTGCCTACGACACGGTGAAGCTGCGTGCCGGCAAGGCCTACGCCCTCGTGAAGAACGGTCGGTGGGAAGCGCGCCTCAGCAACACGGCCTGGGGCGCCCTCGGTGAGGCCATCGAAGAAAAGGACGGGGCGCCGCAACTGCGCACGCCGTCCGGTTGGCGCCGGCTCAGCGAGTGACGCCGGCCTGAAGCAAGGTGGTGATCTCGTCGCTGGCTACGCGGCGTGCGACTCCAATTTGACTCGCTGAGGTAGCTTGCGCGGTCGCTTCCCGCGGGGAGATCGGCCAGCGCCGGCAGCGAGAACCCGAACGCGCTCTCGCGTTCATCTCCGCGCTCAAATCCGAGAGTGGATACGGCGGCACCGACGGCAATGCCGCGCCTTCAGCGCGCAGCACGCTACTCAGGCCCACGGCATTGAGGTCATGCGCTGCGCGGTTGCGATAGGGGCCATCGGCCGCGTAGCCGGAGATCGCGCACACGACCAAGCGCGGGTTCTCGCGCAGGAGCGCGTCGCTGCCCACACCGAGGCGCGTCATCACGCCGCGACCCGCTGGTTGCTTGAGGTCGAGCACCAGCGAGCGCTTGTCGCGATTGAGCGCGACGTACTTCCCGCTGCACACGCACGCCTGCCAGGGGCGCGTCTTGTTGACCAGGGGACATGGAAGGGGGGCGCGGGGGGCGCCGAGGGAGCTACTCGCCGAGACTGAACAGCTTGTTCAGCTTGGTGGCGAGCATCGGATCGCCTTCGACGCGGAGCTTGCCCGAGAAGTAGAGCTGCATGCCGAGCGCGGGGTTGCCGAGCAGGGTCTTGAAGTCGGCGTGGTCGACGCTGATGGTGCACTGCGGCTTGGCGCCTTCGCCGGGCGTGCAAGTCGGCGTGGTCGACGCGAAGTCGACGGTCCAGGTGCCTGGGTTCTCACCGGTGATCTTGAAGAGATAGACCGCGCCGATCTCTTTCGCCTTCTCGGGGTGCGCTGCGAGAGCCGCCGGAACCTGGGTGTTGAACAGCTCCTGCGCAGACTCGGGGACTTTGGCCATGGTGCTCTCTCCTACGTTCGAACGTTGCCAAACGGCAGGGCGTTTTCGTACCTCGCGGCTTCGATCGCTGTCAAGGTGAGCGACGGGACGGACGGGCCGGACCGCCTGGACCACCCGGCCCTCCCGGCCCTGGCGCGCCTTCCTTCTTCGCTTTCGCCGCGCTGCGCTTCCAGGCAGCCCATCCGGCCACATTCAGTTGCTTCGGCCGAGTGAGCGCGAGCGCATCCTCGGGGACGTCTTGATACACGGTGGTCCCCGCACCGATGACCGCCCCGTTGCCGATCCTCACCGGTGCGACGAGCTGCGTGTCGGAGCCGACGAACACACGGTCGCCGATGATGGTCTTGTGCTTCTCGTACCCGTCGTAGTTGCAGGTGATGGTGCCGCAGCCCACGTTCACCTTCTCGCCGATGTCGGCGTCGCCGAGATAGCTGAGGTGGTTCGCTTTGCTGCCCTTGCCGAGGCGCGTCTTCTTCGTCTCGACGAAGTTACCGAGGTGCACTTCCTCCTCGAGAAGTGTGCCGGGCCGCAGGTGGGCCCAGGGTCCGATGATGCAACCTCGGCCAACTTCACTATCGGTGAGCACGCAGTAGGGCTTGATGTGCACGCCGTCGCCGATGAGGGTGTTCGTGACGATGACGCCGGCCTCTAGCCGAGTGCCTTCGCCAATGCGCGTCTTGCCACGCAGCTCCACGCCGGCGCCCAGCTCCACGTCGCGACCGATCTCGACCCCCGGCTCGATGAGCACGCGGTCGGGATCGGCGATGGTGACGCCCGCGCGCATGTGCACCTCGGCGATGCGCTTCTTCATCACGCGATCGGCGACGGAGAGGTCGACGCGATCGTTCACGCCCATCACTTCCTCGGTGGCGCACTCGATGCTGACCACTTCCATTTCCTTCGCCGCGCGTTCGAGCACGTCGGTGAGGTACAGCTCGCCCTGCGCGTTGTTCGGCTTCAGGGATGACAGAGAAGACAAGAGAAACTGGGTCGGCAGGCAATAGACCCCGGCATTGGCCTCGCCGATCTTTCGTTGCTCGTCGCTGGCGTCCTTTTCTTCCACAATCTTGGTGAACGCGCCCTGGGCGTCGCGCACGATGCGTCCGTAGCCCTTCACGCTGGGCGGACGGAACGTGAGCATCGCGGTCTTCTTCTCGCCCGCGGACTCGACCAGCTTGCGCAGCGTGGGCTCCGTCATGAGCGGCACGTCACCACACAAGATGAGACACAACCCGCGCTCGTCCTCGAGGAGCGGCGCCGCCTGCATGACCGCGTGCCCGGTGCCTTTCTGCTCGGCCTGCAGCGCGACCTCGACGGCCTGGTCCCCGAAGCGATCGGCGATGCTGCGCTGCACGGCCTCGAGCTGATGCCCGAGCACGGCCACGACCCGCTTGGCAGACAGACCGCGGGCGAGCGCGAGCGGGTACTCGATCATGGGACGACCCGCCACGGGATGAAGCACCTTGGCCCGCGCAGACTTCATGCGCGTACCGAGGCCGGCAGCAAGGATCACGACGGAGAGCGGTTGGGAGCTCATGGGCGCGGGCAGTATAGCGCGCGAGTAGCGCCCGAACGCGCTACATGACGGGCGTGACGCAGTCCGAGATCTGGAAGATGAGGAACTCGAGCACCTTCTCTTGCGGGATCATCGTGGTTGCCGTTGACGCGCAGTAGCCGGGAAACGACTTGCCCGAGCCGCCCGGCTCTTGCGTGTGATACGACGACCACAAGATCTTGCCGCACATGTTGTAGTCGACGGTCGCGGTGAACGGACGCTTGAGCGTGCTGGCCGTCGACTTCGGCGCCGTGCCCTCGACCCACACCTTCGCCGGGTACTTCGCCGAGTCGGTGGACATGTGGTTGGCGATCGCCCACGAGCCATCGATGGGGATCGTGCCGTTCGGGGCGGCGCCCACGTTCTTCATCCAGGTGGCGAGGGTGGGGTCGATGAGCGAGCCGGTGAGCTTGCTACCATCGGACGCGTAGAACGCGGTCGCGGGCGGCTGCGGCGTAGTCTCCGTGCCCGTTCCCTCGAAGTACACGAACGGTGCGAACTCGCTGACCTGCTCCATGTAGTCGTACGCCCAGTCGGTGACGTAGAGGCGGCCACCCGAGTTCACGTACTGATACATGTTCTGCTTCCAACCCGTCGGCAGCTCCGTCGCGCGGTTGTTGGTGCAGTTCACGAACATCAGGTTGTAGTCCTGCATCTTGGTGTAGTTGGTGAGGAGCGAGCCGAACGAGTTGGTGGAGGTGCCGCTGCCGTTCTCGTAGAGGTGAACGGAGCCGTCGCCGTTCGGCGCCGTGAACTCCGAGTCGTCGATGCCGATGGAGCGCAGCACGCACTCGATCTGATCGTAGGTGCCGACGCCGACCGCCATCTTCGGCAGATCGCCTTCCTTCTTGTTCTTCGGGAGGCGCGTCTGTTCCTTCGCCATCGGCGTGGTGGTGCAGGCGGGCACGTCCACCGTGATCACGCGACGGAAGCGACCCTTTTGCACCACGACGGGAACCTGCATCGTGGCCGGCACATTGGCGAGCGTGAAGCTACCCTCCACATCGGTTTTGGTGGTGACGATCGGGATGCCCCCAAGAGGCTCGTTGCACGCCTCGCACTGCACGGTGGTGGGGAAGTCCGGTAGCGTGCTCGGTACGTAGACCAGTGCGTCGTACACGGGATCGACGCCGTTTGGCGCGAACACCTTGCCGGTGAGCGTGGTGGCGCCACCGTTGGTGCAGGCGACCTGGAAGCACTGCAGACCAACGCAGGTGCTCATGTCGATGCCCCCGCCAGCATCTCCGCCGCTGCCGCCGCGTCGCGAGGTCGTGCACGCGCCCGCTGCGATCACGAGCGCAAGAACGCCCACGCCGATCGAGACCCATCGCGAAAGGTTCGCCGTGTATATGCGCATGGCCTGCTTATAGACGACTCGAGGTGCCCAGATCCAGGCTGCTTTTGCCGTTGCCGTTCTCGGGCCCTGCGCGGTAGAAGCTGAGCATGGCGTCGTCGAAGATGAAGCCCGTCGACAAGCTCTGGCTCGACGGCAAGTTGCTCCCGTTCAGCGAGGGGCAAGTGCACGTGCTCACGCACACCCTGCACTACGGCCTCGGCGCCTTCGAAGGCGTGCGCTGCTACCGGCGGCCCGACGGTCGCGGGGCGATCTTCCGCCTCGCGGAGCACATGGACCGCCTCCTCGAGTCGTGTCACATCGCGACGATCGACGTTCCGTACAATCGCCAGCAGCTGATGCAGGCGTGCGTCGAGACGCTGAAGGCCAACAAGATGGTGGAAGCGTATCTGCGCCCCATCGCGTTCATCGGCTCGGGCGGTGGCTTTGGTCTCGGCTCGCTCGACAACCCCACGCGTGTCGCCATCGTCGCGTACGAGTGGGGCGCGTACCTCGGTGAGGAGGGCCTGAAGAACGGCATCCGCGCCAAGATCTCGTCGTTCACCCGCGGTGGTCTCAACTCGACCATGTCGAAGGGCAAGATCTGCGGTCAGTATGTGAACTCGGTGCTCGCCAAGCGCGAGGCGATGAAGGCTGGCTACGAGGAGGCCATCCTCCTCGACTGCCACGGACATGTCGCCGAGGCCTCGGGCGAGAACCTCTTCATCGTGCGCCGCGGCGTGCTGAAGACGCCGCCCACCTCGGCAGCGATCCTCGACGGCATCACGCGCGACACGGTGATCACGCTCGCCAAGGAGCTGGGCCTCACGGTGCAGGAGACCAACATCACGCGCGACGAGCTCTACGTCGCCGAAGAGGTGTTCCTCACCGGCACCGCAGCCGAGATCACGCCCGTGCGCGAGATCGACGACCGCAAGGTCGGCACCGGCAAGTGCGGGCCGGTCACGCAGAAGGTCCAGCAGGCCTTCTTCGACGTGTGCAAAGGCAAGGCAGGGCAAGAGGCACCGATCCACGCCGAGTGGCTCACGTACGTCTGATCACGGGCCCGCCGGCTTGGACTACAGGCGACGGAAGATTCCGCGTGCTAACGTAGATACGTAGCAGTTGCATATGCATTCGACCGAAGTCGAAGAAAGCGAGTTCTACCGAGCGCTGCAGGACAGCGGCGCTCGTGTGTTGCTCATCGGTCGGATGGCGATGATCCTCCGCGGGTTGCCGGTGGCGACCAACGACTACGATCTTTGGATCGACAGCGACGATATCGAGAAGCTAAACGACGCGCTGGTGAGGCTCGAGCATCATCCGAACCACGAGCCTGAAGAAGCGCGCCGACGCGGACGATACGTGATCGAGAACGGCGAGCACATCGATGTATTGATCGCGCGGGCGGCGACGACCAAGCTCGGCGAGACCGTTCGCTTCGCGCAGGTCTGGGAGCGCCGAGAGCTGATCGAGTTTACGCCGGGTGTTTGCGTCGCGATTCCGTCCATCGCTGATCACATCAGGACGAAACAATGGGCGATGCGCGCCAAAGACATCGGGGACATCCAGCTTCTCGAAGCGCTCGCAAGAGAGACAGCGACAGTGGAGGAAGCGTGAAATCGTCGACGCAGAACGAAATCCACCGACTCTGGAATGCTCCCCTATCAGAAGAGGAATTTGCGCGACGCTTGTCATTGGCGCGCGCCGAGCTGTATGGCGAAGAATTGGAGAATCTCTTTTCTCTGATCCGATGGTTTCGCAGGCGTTACCCCACCGCGTTGAGTCGGTGGCGGTACGCCCGCGCGAAACGAGCCGGCAAGTTCTCCACAGGACCCTGAATTCCGAGACGAAGCGGCCGCCGCTTGGCGGATCGCTCGACCCCTCGGCGCGGCGTCGTCTTGGTCGAAGGTTGCGTTGCTATTCAGTCTATCTCATCGGGCGTGCCGCCCGCCCGGCCGAGCCGTCAGGGTCCCATCAGAGGGGGATCCATCCGGGCTACCAGAGGCGGGTATAGTTGCCGATGCATGCGTTGTAGTACAGTGAACCAGAGGAGTCCTCGCTGATCGTCAGCGTTGTCGGCGACGTGCGTAGAACTTCCAGGTTATCGAAAACGCTGTCCGAGGTATGGAGATGAAACGGCTCGCCATTGCTGGACGCCAGCAGACAACCATCTTTAGTCTGGAAGAGTTCGGTATTCAGTGAACCGGATGCCCCGTCGGCTTCCAACCTCAAAAACTCAGGGAGTTGAAAGAAGCGATTGTCATCGTAACCTGATCGGGACTGCCAAAAGGTTGTTCGGCCGGCGGAGGAAGGTATAACTCCTGAGCAATCGCCGCTGAAGCTGACCGGGGACAAGGGCTCGAGTGTGCCCGTTTCGATCGTGATCCTGCAGGTGCTCGGTTCGTAATAATAGCCATCGCTGTCGAACTTCAGCTCAATGAGCTGAAGTGTGATGTGATCACCAGATACGGTGGGCAAGGCTCTACCAACGAAGTGACGTCGCCGATCACTGTAAATAGTATTCGGGTCATAAAAATTTACCTCAACCCTGAACGCCTCAACCCGTGTGCCCGATTGAAACCACTGTATTGGTTTGTTAGTGTACTCGGTGCGGTTGCTAAACCTGATGCTATTCCATTGTTCGGGAATTGGCCTAAAAGTTGTTGGATCAATCGGTCGTGATACATAAAATTTTTCGACGCGGCCGAAGGAGTCCGCTTTGCCATCGCCCCCGACATCACTGAGAGCGGGGCCAGCAGTGTCGGTAGAGGCGCTGGTGGGCGCCGGCGTGCAGGCGCCAAGCAAGAACGCCAAGACGACGATGCTCGCCGCCGCGAGCATGGGATGTCCGCTCTGCCAATGTGACGTGAAACCGACCTCGGTCACAGCCGATGTGTAGCGAAGACAATTTTTCATGGCGCTTCCCCTTGTTTTGCGACGGACTCTGTCCCTGCTGCAGCAATGATTGCGCCAACAACGCACACCGGCCAAAATCACGTGATTTAAATATGTTACGCTTGACAATGAGGCCTTGACTGGCTTGCGCCGGAGCCACCGGTGTCAGGGCTCGCCATTAGTCACATGTGGCAACGCGGCAAAGATCAGACGGCATAACGTCGTGAAATCAGATCGCTCAACGAGCAATCGTCTCGGGTACGAAGGAAA
>JAYUBF010000079.1:0-7404 GCA_043741435.1 Myxococcales bacterium | reverse complement strand
CCCTCGCGCTGCTTCGAGGCTCTGCACCAGCGTGCCGGCGACCTCGACCAGGTTGGCGCGGAGGCTCTCCTTCTTCTCTCGCCCCCCGCGCTGGATCGCGTCGAGCATGCCTTTTTGCGCCGTGCGCTCCTGCTTGGCGATCTGCGCCTTGAGCTTCACCGTCTCTTCGTCGAGCCGCGTGCGCGCGGCCTCGGCGTGCTTCGAGATGAACTCGAGCGTTTCCTTCTGAATCTTGGCCTGGTTCTCGGCCAGGTGGATGAACAGCTTCTCGACGTTGACGAAGTCGGCCGACATCGCCTGTACCTTGAGGTCGCGAACGTCCTTCTTGCCTTGCTCGATGAGACTTGCAGCAAGGCCGTCGGATACATCGCGAACGGCCTGCGCGCCCGCCTTTGGCCTATCGATCGCGAGGTCCTCGGCTGTGGAGTGACCAGGGCGATCGGTCTCCTCCACGCCGGTGTCCGGGTTGCGGTACGTCGTCGTCTGCCGATCTTGATTGTCGCTCGCCGCCTTCTCTGCGACCGCCTTCTGACAGTCGTACGACTTCGCTTCACGTGCGCCGCGTGCCTTGACCTCTTCGGCGACACGCTTTGCGGCGCCCTCGAGCGCTTCCCAGCCCGTCGAGCGGTCGTAGATTGCGGTGATCTGCCTCGCCATCGCGGCGCGGTTGGTCGCGTGGCTCGACGTGAGCGTCTCGGCGCGCGCCTTGAAGTCCTCCGCGATCTTCTTCTTCGCCGCTTCTTCCTTCGTGGTGATGTCGCCGCGCGCCGTCGCCGCGTGCTGATCGATGAGGATGCTCGCCTTCTTGATACCCTCAGCGGTGCTCTTCGAGGCTTCGGTGGTGGCAGCCTTGATGGCGTTGTTGATCGCCTGCTCGCCCTCGGTGGAAAGCTGACGCAAGCGCGCGCTGCCTCGAGCGGCAATGCCTCCAAAGCCCGTTTCGAGCTTCGCCGAGAGGCTCGCGACCTGGGGGACCTTGGAACCCACGGCCGCCGGCGGCAACTGAATGTCGAGCGTGAGCGGCGTGGCCGCCTTGGGCTCGGCTGTTGCGACCGGCGCCGCAACATCGGTGGTGTCCGCCGACTTCGAGGTGCCGCTCGGCGCTACGATCGCGGCCGGTGCCGCCGTCGCGGCGGGCGCTGCGGCGATCGCCTCCGTGAGCGCGGGCGAGGGCTCACGGGCGTTCTCTGCCGACGGCGAAGGCGCTCGTGCCGCGGGCGCAGCGCCAGTGGGACCAGCGCGAGAGGGGGCCGCTGGGCCGGCCTTCGGTGCGGCGGCGGCCCCTACTGGCGCCGGTCCCGCAGCGGCGTCGGACTGCCCAGCGACGGACTGCCCAGCGACGGACGCACCCGGCATGGTGTCGCGTAGAGCAACCGCGGGCTCGGCCTTCGATTGGGCGGAGACGGGTGCGGCAGCGATTGCCGCGGTGGGCTCGGCAATTTTCGCCGGCGCGGTTGGCTCATGTGACGGGGCGATCCGTTCGCCGAGTGACTCGGCCGAGCGCGCCTCGTGCTCGACGCTGTCGCTCTGGTGCGAGACCGCAACCCTGCCCTGGTGCCCCGCGTCGACGGTACCGCCGCGCATCTCGGCCGGGCGGAGCTGCCCACGATCGTGCTGCACCACGTGCGTGAGCTCGTGGATAAGGAGCCGACGGCCGGCCGTGGACTCGGGGTTGAACTGTCCCGCATTGAAGTAGATGTCGCGACCGATGGTGACCGCGCGTGCGCCCATCGAGGCCGCGAAGCGCGCGGCCTGCGCGTCGGCGTGCACGCGCACGCCAGCAAAGTCGTGCGCGAGCAGCTTGCGCAGCTTTGCCAGCAACGCTTCGGGCAGCGCTTCGCCGTTCGCACCGCTCGGCGTGACCAGCTCGGAGAGGGCACCCGTGCCGTCCACATCACGAAGGGCAACGGCCGTCGGCGCGGCGACCGCGCGTTGCGCCAAGCGATCGAGCCGACGAACTTCGCTGCGCTCGGCCGCGCGCGGCTCGCGATGAAGCAGGGCGACCGCCGTGCGCTGTACATTCGGCTCCATGGCCGCGAGCACGTCGGTGGCGTCGGCCGAACCCGTTCGCCCGGGTGAGCCGCTCGACAGCGTGCTCAGCCGGCCGGCGACGTAACGGGCGCGCTCGAGATCATAGACGCCGAGCGCGGACGGCGCGGAGGCCGGAGAGACGACGAGCGGCGAGGCCGGCCTGGAAACGGGCAGCACCTGCGAGCGCGAGCCGAACGCCCGATCGCAAACGAGGTTCGCGCGCTCGGTTCCCAGCTCGCGGACGAGGAGGATGCGGGCCGTGTACTGATCAGTGGTGGGAAGCTTGGAGACGTAGGCGAGGAGCGCGAAGGGATCCTGGGCGCGGCTGCGGATTGCGGACGCGAGCTTTCGCTCACCAGTCGCGAGCGTCTCGTCGACCTCGCGATCGAGGTCGACCAGCGCCTTGCGACGCGGAGCATGGGGAAGGAGGAGATCCTGACTGCGCTCGACCGACATATGCCGTAAAGAGCCCCCAAAGGTTGGTCGCCAGAAGTTATCGGGAACCGTTGCGAGGAGTTGCGTACGGTCGTGCGTTATTTTCCCGCCGGCAGAAGCCGAACGATCCCGAGAACCTAACGCACCGTGCTCCGAGTATACGCTGGAACCTGCCGCATCTTGTAGGTGGTTTCCTTCGGACCCCTTCACGGCGCCCAGCGAGCCAGGAGATTTCATCGCCACCGCAGGGCGCCACCGCAGGGCGCCACCTCACAGCCTCGTGCTATGCTCGCGGCGCGTATGTATCGCTCCTCCCAAGAGCAGGTCTTCGCCAAGATCGATCGCATCCGTCGCAGGGCGGCCGAGCTCCTCAGTCAAGTGGAGCGAGCCCCGTTCGACCCGCTCGACGATGACGCTTCCGAGGCAATGAGCCTCGCCGCGAACATCGACCTCCAATTGCCGCGGCTCGCGGCGCTCTTTGGCTTGTCGCCTGTCGACATCGATGCGCTCGTCTGCCTCGCTGCGGCGGAATACGATCCATACATACGCACGCTCATGCGCGCGATGCAGCGCGAGCTGGGCCGCCCCTGGCTCGAGCTCGGTACGGTCGCCGAGCTCCTCGAGCTCGAGCCCATCGAAGTACCCGCGCTCGCCGAGTCGTTCACGCCGACCGGCGTGCTGCGCCGAGGGGCGCTGGTGCTGTGCGACGATCCGACCGGTCTCGAGACACCGCTCGTCTCGCTGCGCGTGAAGATCCACACGCGCATCGCGCAGCTCCTCGTCGGCCGCGATGTGGTGCCCGAAGGTATGACCGTGCACAATCCGGCGCGGCCGATGCTCGCAACCTCGCAGGTCGACCTCGCTACCTCGAGCGCAGTGCTGAAGCGGGCCGAGCGAGCGCTGTCCATTGGGGAGAGCCTCGTGGTGGAGGTGACGGGAGCGCACGGCACGGGCAAGCGCATGTTCGCAGAGGGTGTCGCCGCGGCGTTGTCGCGCAACCTGGTGAGCGTCGAGCTCGAGGGCGTGCATCCATTGCAGCTCGCCGACAAGCTGGCCGAAGCGCGTCGGGAAGCGCGCCTCGCCGATGCGCTCATCTGTCTGCGCCACTGGACCTCACCGGTGCCGGGGATGGCTCCGCCCGACGAGAACAGCAGCGGCACCGCGCCATCGGTCGATCGACCGCGCATGCTGCCACCGGCGCTGCGCGATCTCCTGCGGGACAACGACACCGTCCTGTTTCTGTCTGCCGAAGAACGCGAGCCGCTGTTGTTGCAACACGCACACGCCGTCGCGAACGTCGAGGTGCCCTTCCCTTCACCGTTGCGGCGCGCTGTGCTCCTCGAGGAAGCGCTCGCGAGACATGGGGCGTTGGTTGATCCCGACGTCGACTTCCCGGCGCTCGCGCGTCACTTCGCGCTCGACCCGGCGCGGCTCGAGATCGCGGCGCGCGCGGCGATGGAGCTCGCTGCGGAGCACGAAGTTGCAGTCGGCGTGCGCGAGCTGCGCGAGGCGTGCCGCCATCAGCTACGCCACGATCTCAAGAGCCTCGCGGTGCGCGTCACCAACAGTCACAAGTGGGAAGACCTGGTCATTCCCGTCGACGTCTATGATTCGTTGCGCGAGATGATCATCTATGTGCGGCACGCCGAGCACGTTTATGATCAGTGGGGCTTCGGCTCACGTCACAGCCTCGCGCAGGGCGTGTCCGCCCTCTTCGCCGGCCCGCCCGGCACCGGCAAGACCATGTGCGCGAGCGTCATGGCGCGCGAGCTCGACATGGAGCTCTTCCGCGTGGACCTTTCGCGCGTGGTGTCGAAGTGGATCGGTGAGACCGAGAAAAACCTCGGCAAGATCTTCGACGAGGCCTCACGCTCGAACGCCATCATCCTCTTCGACGAGGCCGACGCGTTGTTCGCCAAGCGCACCGAGGTCAAGTCGTCGGTGGATCGCTACGCCAACCTCGAGATCAACTTCCTGCTCCAGAAGATGGAAGGCTTCGGGGGCATAACCATTCTCACCACCAACTTCGAAGACACACTCGACACCGCGTTCAAGCGCCGCCTCACGTTCCGGATGCGCTTCGAGAAGCCCGATGCCGAGGCCCGCGCAGCACTGTGGAGCAAGGTGTTCCCGACGAACGCCGAGTTGGCAGATGATCTCGATCTGGTGAAGCTCGGTGCACTCTACGAGCTGGCCGGTGGCAATATCCGCAACGCGGCGGTGCGCGCGGCCTTCCTCGCCTCGGCCCAGCACAAGGCCATCGACATGAAGGTCTGCATGACCGCGGCCGAGCGCGAGGCCCGCGAGATGGGCCTCCTCGTGCGCAGCGCCATCGAGGCGCCCGTCGCCGCCGAGGATCGCCCGCTAGGCCGCAGTGGAAACGGACGCTCCGTCGACCTGAGCAAGACCGCGGATGCCAACGACCCGCCAGCGACGTCGGACAAGCCCGCCCGCCTCGTTCCCATCACGCGCCGTCGCGATACCTGAATCAGCGTTCACGTCGGTCAGCGTCAGCGCATGACACGGTCGTCTTGCCGCCGGTGATCGAGAAGTAGACGCCGCAGTCGCCCGACGCGCGCTTGCTTCGCGGCGGTCTGCGCTTCGACTTGGCGTTGGGTTGCCTCTCGGCCGCCGTCTTCGGTGCACCAACGGTCGGCCCCGGGAGCTCGCGCGTCGGCGTCGCGATCATGCCGGGGCGCGCGACCGTGGACGGCGTCGTGCTCGACGACGCCACCTCGTGCCGGTGCGCGAGCTGCGTCACGCCCACCGCCGCGAAGGCCGTCGCGGCCAACACGCTCATCGCGAATGCGAAGCGCGCGACCGGCCTGCGAGGCGGCGCGGCGCGCAACCGCGGCAACGCGAGTGGCGTGGGCGCGACCGTCACGACGGCGGTGAGCGTGGAAAGATGAGCGCGCACCTCGTCGGCATCGAGGCGCAGCCCCTCTACCCGCGCGACCGCTTCGATCGTTTCCGCCAGCGCTTCACCACTCGGCAAGCGCCGGTCGGGATCGCGCTGCAACGCGCGCAAGGCGAGCGCGCTCACCGCCGGCGGCAGCCCCACGCGCGCCAGCTCCGGTGGTGGCACCGGCAGGTCGAGCACTCGATACAGCGTCTCGCCTTCGCTCTCGGCGCGGAACAACGGCACGCCGGTGATGAGCTCGTGCAGGATCACGCCGAGCGAGAACACGTCGAACCGCGCATCGGCCTCGCGACCGAGGATCCGCTCCGGCGCGAGGTACGACGCTCTACCGCGGATCGTGCCCGGGTCGCTCTGCGTGCGGCCGCGGGTCTGGGCGATGCCGAAGTCCAGGATCTTGGAGACGCCGTCTTCGCAGACGAACACGTTGTGCGGGCTCACGTCGCGATGCACGACGCCCACCGATGCACCGAGACCATCGAGGAGCTGGTGCGCGTGGTGTAGCCCGCGTGCGATGTCGCGCACGATCGTGAGCGCCACATTGAGGGGCAGCCGGTCACCGCGTTCCGTCGCTGCGCGGGCCAGCTCGCCGAGGGAGCGCCCGCGCAGTCGTTCGAGGATCAGGAACGGCTCGCCGCTCTGATCCTCACCGAGGCCGATCGTCTCCACGATGTGCGGGTGCTTGAGCCGCAGGCCGAGCATGCCTTCGTCGAGGAATTCGCGTCGCAGCTCTGCATCGAGCGCAAACTGTGGATGCGGACGCTTGATCGCTACCTCGCGATCGTTGCGCGTGTCGACGGCAAGCCAGACCGTGGCCATGCCCCCGATCCCGAGCGGGTGAACGAGTGCGTAATGCCCGACGCGTTCCCTGGCCAAGTTGTGTTGATCACTCTCCGATGGTGATACGCGAAAAAACGCGCTTCTCATTGTGCGGCCTGCGCGATCCGGCGGTCAAGACGCCACCGTACGGTGCTGTAGGTGCAGCCCGCATCGCGAGACGGTCAGGACGCGCGGAAGATGCCGCGGAGCGTGAGCTGGATGAGCTCGTGCGCCAGCGCTGGCACCTCGATACGAGGGCTGGAGCCACCGCTGGCCGATTCATCACGGTCGACGATGGCCCACTGCACGGTCTCTTTCACCATCCCGAGGACCGCACGCGCGGCGACGACCGGTAGCAAGGGGCGGAGGAGGCCCAGCTCCTGTCCGGTCTCGAGCGCGGAGATGAGCAGCGCCTCGATGCGGCCGTAGAAGTCGTGCAGCTTGCGGTCGAAGTCTTCGTCGAGACCGACGGCTTCGCGCAGGAGCAGGCCGGCCATCTCGCGGTTGGCGATGAGCGCCTCGAGGACGCGCGCCACCATCGTGTCGAGCTGCTCGTTGGGCGAAGCGGCGCCGGGCGAGACGTCGATGCGCCACACGGTCGAGCGCAGGGTCGCGAGCAGCTCCGCGAGCAGCTCGTCGAAGATGGCGCGCTTCGACTCGAAATGGAGATAGAATGTGCCGCGGGCGATGCCCGCCTCGGCGATGATGTCGTCGATGCTGGTGCGGTGATAGCCGCGCTGTGCGAAGCGACGTCGTGCAGCCGTCAGGATCTCCCTCCGACGCGACGCCCGCAAACGCCGAGCCCTGAGCACGCGCCCGTCTATTAGGGGGGGACGTTCCCCCGGCTCCCGCCGGGACGCCGCGCCCTGCGGGCGATCGGTAGGCAGCCGTCCCCCCTCGCTCGGCGGAGCCTCGCGAGCCTCCCCCCACCGCGCGTTGGTCGCGCGGGGGTCCTCGCCGCCTTTGACAGCTGGCGACGCAGCCGGAGAGGACGTCTTTTTCGACGGGGGGCGGGACACCGGCGGGGAATCTAGCACCAATGCCGATCACTTAAGTCCAAGTGATCAATCGCGCTTCGCGATTCGTCTGTTTCGGAAACAGGCGACAGGCAACAGGCGACAGGCAATTCTGAAATTTTTCAGAGCGTCATCGACGACACGAGCGGTTCTACTTCGAACATTTCCTGTCGCCGGTTGCCGGTT
>JAYUBF010000078.1:0-7432 GCA_043741435.1 Myxococcales bacterium | reverse complement strand
GTGTCCTGAACAAGCCTATTGCTGCCGCAGATTCCCCTCTACAATCTCCCCGGGCAGCGGCGTACGCTGATTCCGCCTCGACCTATTGAGCAATTACATTTAGTAGACCTTCGATCCTGCGGGCGTTCTTGGCCTCGCGCTTGCTTATCTCCGCCGTCATGCGAACGCTGTGCGTCCTTCTTCTGACCTCTCTGAGCATGCGCGTGGCCCACGCAAATGGGGGCCCGCAGACACGTGTGCACCCTGCCGAAGCGGTGTCGCCTGTTTCAGCAGCACATGGGAACGCGCCTGTTCTTCAGCCGTTCGTGTTTGGCTCAGACGGACGCCCGACCAGCTTGAATCGAGAAGGCATCGAAGCGGCGTTTCGCGTGCGTGACGCGATCCGGCGAAACCACCGGGAGTTCTCTTCGAGGTATGCGGGGCTCGATGCCGTGCATCACGGGTTGTTGATATCGCGCCTGATGTGGAACACCGCGAGGGCCGGCGGAGGCTGGGGCGGGCATGTCCTCCTCGCGGGCTCCTTCGGCGCCGCAAAGTCCGGGGTCGCTCGCTTCATGCTGAACCACGAGAGCAAGGCTGACCCGCAGTTCAAGCTGCAGATGCATCAGTGGGTTACCGAGCAGTCGATCATCGGTGGCCAGAAGATGGACGCCGCACACAAGGGGCGTGTCGAGATCGAGACCGAAGGCAGCCTCGCTCACTCGGTCGTCGGGCTCCTCGACGAAACCGAGAAGGGCAACCCGTCTGCCTTCGCCCCCTTGCTCAGCGTGATGAACGAAGGCGAGGTGCAGGTCGGCAAGACGCACAAGGCCAACCTCGAGACACTGTACGCGACGAGCAACGCCAGCCTCGGCGAGATGTGGCGCATGCTGAAGGCGGACGGACAGGAGTCCACCGCCGGGGCGCTGTTCAACCGCTTCCACATCAAGGCGCTCCTCCACAACTGGCTGCGCCCGCACGAGCAGCAGCACGTGGACCGCGCCAACGAGGAGAACTTCGAGCTGGGACCGCTGGCGCGGGCCTTCCCCGAGACGCACGGGAAGCACAAGCCTGCTCACTACGAGCCCATGCCGTGGCACGAGGCGCGCCTGCTGTCGCACTACCTTCTCGGCTTCGATCCCTCGTTCATGCCGGTCTACCGCGAGTTCATCTCCGACCTGCGTCGCGCGCAGAATGGGGTCGTTCACGAGTCGATGAAGAAGTTCGAGGAGCATGATGAATCCGAGCCCTTTCCCTATGTCCCCGCGGGTGATCTCTCCGAGCGCCTAAGGCAGCAAATCCCTATGATGATCCGCGCCTCCGCGGCGACCGACTTCTGGCTGTCGCCGTTCGCCGATGACAGCCGACTCGAAGCGAGCCTCGCCAGGCTGCCGAACTGGAAGCTCGGCCCTGACTCGCTGTGGCGGGCGGCCTTCGCGATGACCACGCTCGGCCGCGACGCCATGAAGCCCCGCATCACCGTTGAAAACGGTGGTCACGCCAGCTTCGACGTCGACTACGGCGAGAGTCCCGATCCGAACGAGTCCCGCGATCACCGCGAGGTGCGGACGCTCAAGAACCAGACCGGTGAACGCACTCGCTTCAACAAGGCGCTGAAAGATCGACTGCAGTCCTGGCAGGGCCCGAACGGCATAATGCACGAGCTCGGCCCGCTCGCGCCCCCAGGTGCGCCGCCCCGGGCGAGCGGCGGCTCTCACTTCGAGATCCAGCTGCAGCGGGCTCGCGGCGAGCAGTAGGACGTGCGCAGCCTTCCACAGCGACCGCGACATACCGTGCACCTCCTCGTGCAACTCGGGCTCGCGCTGGTCGGTTCGCTGAGCCTGGCGAACGACCACGCCCTTGCTCGGAACCGAGACCAGGGCGCGGAGATGCGGCGCCTCGACGCGGCGGTCACGCAGTACAAGGAACGCTACCGCCAGCGGCTCGGTCACGAGCACGACCCCTTCGCGCTGAAATTCACTCCCGCGGAGGTCGCGCAAACATTCCACCAGCTCGCCTTCTCGAGCCCGGAGGGCACCGAGCACCCGCGACCCCTCGGCAAGCTCAACCGGGCCCTCCGCTCGGATGTCGTAAGCGGGGCCCCCTTCGAGCGGGCGCTGCTGAACGAGGTTCTGCGCGCGGCTCGCCGCGGGCTACACGATCCCCACAGTCCCACCGAGTTGCTCCAGTCTCACTACCTCGCGCTGGGGTATGCAGTCGACTACCTGCGGGTGCACGCTGCGCCGGAGCCGCCGAAGAGTTCGCGTTCGGACGCACGGTCAAACCAGCGGCAGAGCCGGGGAAACCAACCCCCGCCGGACCGGATGCAGGCCCAAAACAAGCCCATGCCCCAGCAGGACGGAGGAAAGCCCCGGACCACGGCAGAGACCAACGTCGACTCCAAGTACTTCGCCATGGCCGAGTTCTCGCAGATCGTACGCAATAAGAGCGGGCTCTTCTTTTACCCATCCCAGCGACGGCAAGCCCCGGCGACACCGCCCGCCTTTCGGCCAACGGAGGCGACCCTGTCGCTCTTCCCCGAGCCGGGCGAGCGCATGATGCACCTGGCGCTTCCGCCTGGCTACCGCCCGCTACAGCCGGCAGCGCTGAACGCCGAGCTGCGCGTGGGTTCGACCGGCGGCTACGAGCTCCACACGAAGTCCGACGCGACCCGGGTCGACATCCCGCTCGTGCCCGAGGGATCTCAACGGCTGGCCGAGCACGAGCTCGCCGAATTCACGCAGCCGGTGGCGATCTCGATGGATGAGTGGCCGGAGAAGGTGCGCAAAGGCGTGTTCGACCGCGTCAAGCGAGACTCAGCGACGCCGCTGGAGATCGCCGCGATCGTGAAACACCACCTGGAGCACGACTACCGTTACTTCAAGGGCGAAGGGGAGGAGACCGACCTGATCCGCGCGCTCCAGAAGGGCGAGCTGCAGTGCGACCTTGCCGCGGGCGCGATGGCGTCGATCCTGCGCAATATCTACTCGGTGCCCACCCGGATCCGGGCCGGCTATGGTGCAGCACGTGTGAGCGGCAAGGCCAGCCTGACTACCGGGGCCTTGCCGCATGCATGGGTCGAGGTCTTCCATGAAGGGAAGTGGCACGCCTTCGATCCTCAGCCCGAGAAAGCGCAACATCCGCCGGATGGAAAGCCGCAGGGGGCGGACGAAGATGCGCAGGACAGCGCTGGCGAGGGCGGTCACGACGGCGTGAGCAAGCAACCTCAAGATCACGGCGACCGTAACCACGGCGCCTCATCGCAGCAGGGCGCGGCTTCAGGACACGAGCCGAAGCAGGGCGCAACTCCGTCGAGCAGCGGGCGCGCGGAACCACAGTCCGCGACGCAGCCCGCCTCTTCGCGGGAGGAAGGGCGCTCACCTGGCTCCCACGCTGCCGCCTCGGAGACGAAGCCTGGTTCAGGCGCAGGGCGCTGGGCTCGGGGCTTGATGAGCCGCATTCGCCAGAGCCTGGGGGGAGGCCGGAAGGACGAGGCGCGCGCCGAGCAGGACAACGCACGACCCCTTGAAGATCCGAAGCAAGAGCCGGCGCCCGCCCAAGATCCGTTCGCGCAGCTGGACGCGTCTGGGCACTCGAAGGAGCGTTCGCCTATCGAGCTTGGCCAGCTGAGCCTCAAGTCGGCGCGGCACGGAAACCCACTCTTGAAGCAAGCGCTGCGAACGGTGCTGCGCGCTTCGCTCGAGCCGATCGAGTCGAGTGAGGTCATTCAGGCAGGACTGCACCGAGCGCAGTCACTCCTCTCGCGCTACCCATTTCCGGAGCTCGCAAAGCTGTTGAGCAGCGCCATGAGCGCGCACGCCATCAAGCACGCGGGCCTGGAGAAGCGTCTCATGGAGCTCGAGCGTGGGCCAGAGCGGCTCGAGCTCAGCGACGCCTATGCCGAGCTGGTCGCCACGCGACGATCGGTTGAGCTCTACGCGGCGGCCGCGGAGGGCACGCCCGGGGCCAAGGTGGCCGAAGGAATCGTTGCCGACCTGCGCGACGCCCAGGCGGAGCTCGACCGTGTGGCGCATCCGCAAGGCCGCCAGGTCGCTGCAGTCCGCGATCTGGTGAAGCGACTGCCACCGCTCGCACAGCGACTCCTCACCAGTGACCGCGAGTTCGATCTATCGCGTGTCGGACCGAACGCCGAGACGATGAAGATCGCTCGCAGCCTCGGTCAAGATCAGCTCGGGGACTTTAGGCTGATCGGATCCTTGCGATCCCACGCGGACTTCGTCCTCGCCTCGACCCCTCAGCCCGATACCTCCCGCAGCAAAACCTGGCTTGACTCGCAGCGACGAGGTCGCGACCTGCTACCCCTCCGCAGGCTCTCGGATCTGCCGCGCGCCCTGGTTCTCCAACCGGGCAAGAGCCGACTGGACAACTTCGAGGAGGGGACCGCCTTCCAGCGCACCCGCCGCAAGCAGGGCGTAGAGGTGGTCGGCAAGCAGAACGAGTCCGCCCAACGCGTCACGATCGTGCTCGTCGACCAGTCCGGTAGCACCAAGCAGGTGGAGCGCTTCATCCGCACCCTCACCGCGACCTTCAGCGCCAACGCCTTGAGTGACGTCGGGCCCTCCGGCGTGCCGCGGCACAAGGTCATCATCCTACCCTACGGAGACACGGTTCATGCGGAGATCCCCGTCACCTCGGTGAACCAGGCGCTCGACCTCATCCAGAACCGCAACATTGTTCTCCGGGCGCGCAACGAGGGCACCCAAACGCAAGAGGGTCTGCTCGCCGCACTGCGACGGATCAAGCGGGCCCAAGATGAGTCCGCGGAGCCCCTGGCGCTGGCAAACATCGTGGTCGTGACGGACGGGGAGTGCACAATCAACGAGGCGGAGCTCAAGGTCGAGAGGGAGAAGATCCACAGAAAGACGCCGATCCAGACGATGTTCGTCGCGATCAAGGGCGAGAATGCCGAGCTGGCCCGATTCGCCAACGACTCGCAGGCGGCTGGCATAAAACGAGGGTTTTATCGCCACTTCTCCGGTGAGGAGATCACACGATTGGAGCGCGAGGCGGATCACTTCGACGCCGAGCAGCTGGTCGATGAGGGCCGGGCCTTTTATGCTGAGCGGAGCGCCTGGAGCAGGGTCTCCCCCGACTTCTTCCAGCGCCTCCGGCGAGCCCGCGCGGGGGCGGCTCGGCTCGAGCAGGAAGTGCTCGTCGATCGCCAGGCGACCGATGCTGAGCCCTTCCTGCAGCAGCTCCGTCGACCCTCGGGACTTGGCTCGCACGAACAATCCGAAGGGCAGACCGCGGGTGCATGGGCGGAGGAGGTCCGCGGCCTGCTCAAGGACACGATCGCCTTCGGCAACACAGCGCTTATTCGTCGAGTCGCGGGTGATGTGTTGTCGAACTTTGGCGAGCTGACCGGCCACAAGTTGACCGCCCTCGGACCCCACGCGAAGCGAGAGCTCGAGGCGCTCATCGACGACAGCAAGCGCCCAAGCGCAGGGAGCGAGCGCCAATGAGCCCATCGCCCGCGAGACGAACGCTTCGGTCGCCGCGATGGGCATGCGCGCTCGTGCTCTGGATCCTGGCTGGTCTGCCGCTCATGGCGCAGGCCGCGGACGATGCAGCGTTCGTCCTAGGCCGGCCGAGCGCAGGCGAGCGGGCGATGGAAGTCTCACCGGAGGGCGTGCACCTCCTCGACAACGGGCGCGTGCTGTTCGAGCGCCAGTATCAAGACATCCGGAACAGCACGCTCGACCTCCTACGGCGCTTTTCTCCGAACGAGTACTTCTTCGTCGGGGTCGGTCGATCCCCGGTCTCCAACATCGCATTCCTGCAAGCGCTCAACCCCGGCATCGCGATGCACTTTCCGGCCAGCGGTCTGCACGCGCTCGAGAAGGTGCCCGAGGCGCACGTCGCGGAGTACGCGCGACACTTCGCGGCCTTCCTCCCCGACGAGAAAGCCCTTGGCGGCCGCAAGATCCTGCTCGTGGACCACGGCGCCTCGGGGAGCTCGATCGCGCGGGTCCGAGAGATGCTCGATCGCTACCTCACGTCGATCGGATCGATCCGCAAGGTCGAGGGTGCGGCCTTCGTTCGCCACACCTCCAGTATCGAACACCTCGATATGCATCTCGTCCCGGTCGACAAGTATCCGTTCATGCTTCTCCCCCCCGAACTCGCGCCGTACGCAGAGCACCCGATCGGCCCCAAACGCCTCGAGGAGCTCCAGAAGAACTCGGCCTACGATCGCCTCTTGCCCGTCCTGCGCGCCTGGATGAGCCGGGACACCACGCTCGACGTCTTCCTCTCCGACCGACGCGACCGGCCCCCGCTCAAGGACGGCGTTCCACGGCTCGCGCCGACGCTCCAGCGGACCAGCGATCCGACCGTGAAGGAAATGACGAATCGCTGCCTCACGGCCATCGGAAAGCTCCTCGAGCGGGGCGCGATCAGCGAAGAAGCGCTGGGGTCGTTCGCGGAGAAGCACAGCCACGAGGCACGCGATGGCCACCGGAGCCTCATCGTCAGTGAGCTGGTCCCCGAACGGGACGCCTCCACCGCCGACCGCTGGGCCGCGCGTCAACTGCTGCAGCAGTACGACGCGCACAAGGTAGAGCCCGAGGTCATTCTTCGCTGGGTCACCGAAGTTCACCAGTCTCACGTCAGCGCTCGTGCGCAGGTGAAGCGCAACGTCGGCGGCAGCTTGGTGATGGACTTCCTTGGAGTCAAGCCAGGCAAGATGGTCTGGGAAGGTCGCTCAATCGATCTCCCGGAACACTTTGACGTGCTGACCACCCCGCTGCTCCGTCAGCACTGGGAGGGTCTCGGGAGGCCCGTGCGCAAGGAGCCTGCCAAGATCTTCGATCACCTCCCCGGCTTCGACGCCCCCATCGTGTTTTCCTACACTGAGGTGCCGAAGTTGCTCGAGGCGATGCACGCCAAGGATTCCAGCCATGAGTATCGCCTCCTCACGGAGAACGAATGGCTCTTCCTCGCGACAGATCGCGGCACGCGCGGCCCGAGCGACTGGGGTTCGGATGGCAAGTTACTGCTCGACCACGCCTGGCTGCAGGAGAATCACACCGAGGCACCCTATATCCCTGCGCCACCTCGAGGTCGCAAGCCCACCCTGGTCGCCGGCCAGCCGATCTGGGGCCTGTTCGGCAACGCTCAGCAGCTCGTCAAATCGGACTCCGCGGTCCTGCAGCGTAGTCGCGGACACCACACAGGAGGGAACGCGCATGGGGCGGGAGGCAAGCTGGTCGGCAGTTCGCTGCTCACCCCAAGCGCGTCCCTCACGGATCCAGCGCACTGGGTTCGACCGTATTCCGGCGGGCTGGGGGCGATCCGCCTGACGCGGCGCGACCGCAAGTAAGATAAGCGCCGCTTCAGACGGACCTTCCTTTGATTCGTTCAGTTTTCGATCAAAAACGTATTTAATATGTGGTTGATGAGTGATATATTCTGTTGTCTCTAATATTTGACA
>JAYUBF010000077.1:0-2222 GCA_043741435.1 Myxococcales bacterium | reverse complement strand
GGCCTCGTCTCCGGCCTCCTCAGCGCCGACGTGCAGATGTTCCAGGGCGGCGTGTACAAGCCGAATCCAGACAAGACCACCAAGGATTCGCTCTCGATCGGCCTCGGCTTCACGGGCGTGGGCGCGAAGTTCTAAGCAACTCGTAACGACGAAAGGGCGGGCGCTGACGAGGCTGCCCGCCTTTTTTATTTCTTCTTTTCGCCCTCGCGATCGGCCGCCGCGATCGCCGCATCGAAGGGCACCACCCCCACGACCTTCATGCCCATCTTCTCGAGCAGCGGCTGGATCGTCGCTGCGGGTCCGACCGCCACGAGCGACTGTGGTACGAAGCGCGCCGCCGCCTGCTTGGCTTGTGCAACGGTCACCGCGCGCAGCTGCGCGGGGTACTTCTCGACGAAGTCGTTGGGGAGTCCGTCGAGCATGGATTTCGCGAGGGCCTCGGCCACGTCGCTCGCGGCCTCGATGCCGACGGAGAGACGACCTACGAGGTTCGCTTGCGCCCCCTCGAGCTCCGTCGCGTTCGGGCCGCCTTTCTGCATCTTCGCGATCTCGTCGAGCATCAGCTGGAGCGTGTGCGCCGTCTCGCCGACCCGCGTGTCGGTGGCGACCGTGAACATGCCCGGCTCGCGATCGCGGGTGAACGAGGAGCTGACGCCGTACGTCTTGCCACCGTCGGCGCGCAGCACTTGTTGCAGCCGCGACGAGAAGGCGCCACCGCCCAGCACGTAGTCGGCGCACGACAGCGCCGCGAGCTCCGGCGAGGCGTGGGGGATGCCGGCGCCTTCCACCACGAGGCTGGTCTGGGTAGCCTCGGGTTTGTCCACGATGCGGACGGTAAGAGGGTGCGGCGCCGGCAGAGGTCGGCTCACGAGGGGCTGCAGGCCGCGCGACTTCCAGGTGCCGAGGCCGTTCGCGCGCTTCAGCAGCGTCTTGATCTGCGGAAGGTCGACGTCACCGCTCACCACCAGTAGCGCACCGTCGGGGCGGTAGCGCATCTGATGAAACGCGATGAGGTCGGAGCGTTTGATCACGCCGAGCGATCGCTCCGACACCGGACGCCCGCGCGGGTCGAGATCGCCGAAGTACGCGTTGGCACCGTGCACCTGCGCGAGCTGCGCGGGTGAGTCGCGGAGATCATGCACTTGCTCGGCGAGCACCTCGTGGAACGTCTCGGTGAGCTCGCGCGCGGCGAACACGGGACGCATCGCCAGATCGGCGAGCAAGCTCATCAGGAGGGGCAGATCGCTCGTGCGCGCCGCCAAGCGCAAGGTGGTGTGCTCATCGAGGACCTGGGTCGACAGCGCGGCGCCGGCACCATCGATGGCCTCCGCGATCTGCACCGCGTTGCGCTTGCCCGCACCCTTGCGCAGCATGCCACCCGTGAGCTCGGCGAGGCCCATCGCGTCGATCGGTGAGTCGAGGTTGCCGGCGGGAACGAACAGCGTGACGCCCACGATCGGAAGGTCGTGGCGCGGCACCACGAGGAGCCGCAGGCGATTCGGCAGCTGATCGCGAATCACCTCACCGAGCTGGATCTGAGGCACCGGAAGATCTCGCGGCGGTCGCAGCGGCGTGAGCTTCGCGCTCTGCGGCGACGGCACCGTCGGTGGCTTCACCGGCTTCGTCGCTGGCTTCGGCGCTTCGGCAGCCGCCGTGGCCGGCCGTGGGATGAGCGACAGCGACGTCCGGTTGGTCGGCACCAGGTACTTCTTGGCGACGGCCAAGATCTGCTCGGCCGTCACCGCGTCGAAGTGCTCCACCTGGTGAAAGCCGGCGAGCGGATCCCCGAGCACGAGCGCGGCTTCACCGATCGACGAGGCGAGCCCACCCGCATGCGTGCGGGCGAACAAGGCCTGCGTCGCCAGCTTGTTCTTTGCCTTCTTCAGCTCCGCCGCGCTCACCTTCTCCTGGGTGACCCGCAGCGTCTCGGCCTCGATGGCGGCCCGTGCCTTCTGCACCGCTACCGGTGTGTTCGCCGAGAGCTGCGCGTACGTGATGTAGAGGCCAGCCTCCTCCATCTCGAAGAGCGCCCCACCCGCGTACACGCCGAGACCCTCGCGCACCACGCGCTGGTGCAACCGCGACGATTCACCCTTGCTCAGGATCTCGTCTAGCACCTTCAGCGCGTAGAGATCGGCATGGGCCGCGGCGGGCACGTGGTACGCGCCGAGCACGATCGGCAGCGCCATCTGCAGCTGCACGCTCTCGTCACGCGCCGCGGT
>JAYUBF010000076.1:0-7455 GCA_043741435.1 Myxococcales bacterium | reverse complement strand
TCTTCGCGCGGGTCGGACCACGCGTGCACGGGTTCTTCATGCGTACGTTCAGGAGCACCGTCATGGCCGACGACCTCATGCAGATCACCTTTCTCAAGGTCCATCGCAGCCGGCACACTTATCGCCCAGGCCTTGCGCTTCGCCCTTGGCTCTTCACGATAGCGGCGCGCGTCCGCATCGACGCGTTGCGGTCGCACTACCGACTCGTCGAAGAGTGGGACGAGGAGAAGATCGCACGCGCGGAGGCCGCCGCCGCTGTGGAGCAGGTGAGCGCTGACTCGGGCGATGTCCGTGAACGCGTTCGCGCCGCGATCGACGCGCTGCCCGAGACGCAGCGGGTGGTCATCCAGCTCCATCGCTACGAAGGCCTCAGCTTCGCGGAAATTGCGTCCATCCTCGCGTCGACCGAGGGTGCGATCCGTATCCGTGCATTCCGCGCGTACGGGGCCCTGCGCGTCGCGCTGTCGGACTTGGCAAAACCGGAAGGGATGGAGGTCGCGTGAACATCCACGAGCGGGTGCCCGTCGATGCGCTGGGAATCGTCGCACTGCCTGCTAGCGATCCGGACCGCGTCACGGCCTATGAGCACGCGGAGCGCTGTGCGACCTGCGCGGCCTCTCTCGAGGGGGCAGCGGAGATTCTGCGGCTCATGGACGCGCTGCCCCCCGAACCTGGGCCTTCGCCCGCCGCCAGGGCGCGGCTTCTCGAAGCGATCGCCGCAGAGGATGCAGCACTGCCTACGCAGGCCGGGATCCCGTGGATTCCGGTGCTGTGCGCCACGGCCGTACTCGCAGCGGTGTTCCACCTCGAGGGCGCATCGAGTGCGCCTGCACCGTCAGCTATCGCAACATTGCTATTCGCGGCGCTCGGAGTCGGCGGGGTCGCTCTCTCTCCGCGGCTCGGTGTTCGCGCGCTCGGAATCGGCGCCATCGCCGCGCTCGCCGCGACGGTACGGGCGGGCCTTGGTGGCGGCGCGGACGCCTTGGCCCCTACGCTCGGGACCAAGTGTGCGCTGCTCGAGCTCTCTGCGGCAGCGATCCCCATGGCCGCGGCGCTCATCGCGCTGCGACGGGGAGGGCAGCACGCCCGCGTCGTCGTTGCTGCGGGTGCGATGTCCGGCGCACTCTCGGCGCAGGCTGCGCTCGCGCACGGCTGCCCGAGCACCGCGCTCCTCCATGGCTTGGTGTTCCACGCGGGCGCCGTGTTTGTCGCCACGCTCGCCGCCGCAGGGCTCGCACGCGTCGTCGCGGGGAGATCACTCCGCGAGGCGTAGAATGCGATTGGTTGAGAGCGCGGCGCCGCGCAAAATCGAGATCACCGCTGGGATAGCAACATGGTCGGTAGGGTGGGCTCCGTAGTGAGCGAGGCGGACGATGCCCTGCTCGTCGAGCAGGAACTCCGCCGGCATTCGGTCGAGCCGCCCATCGCGAGTCACGCCCGGCACGACGAGACCCAGCCGGTGCGCGAGAGTAACCTCCCGCACTGAGCCGATGCCGCGGAGCGCGCCTACGAAGGAGTGCTCGACGCCGTACGCACGGGCCGCAGTGCCCTTGGGATCTGCAGCGATGACAAATGGGGGACGCTGCGTGGCCACGGAGGCGCGGAGGGTTGCGACGCTCGACTCGAACACGGCGAGCACGTGGATGCCAAGGTCACGAAGACGAGTCGACGCCTTGATGAGGGCGGCGACGCGCAGGTTGCTGAACGAGCAGCTCCCAAAGCGATGGAACGCCAGGAACGTGGTCTTGCCCAGCATCGAGTCGAGCGTGATGACGCCGTCGTCCAACGTTTCGAGCTCAAGAGACGGCGCGATGCTGTGCAGGTGGAGTCGCATGCGCTGGCATACCCGCCTGCGCGCCTGAAAGTTACGAGATGCGCTGTGCTTCCGTGTAACTTCCTCGCACCGGCGAACGTAACCAACGTGATGTGTGAAGAGCATTCGAGGCCATGATGTCCAGACCCGAGTTCTATCGTCGAACCGCCCAGAGACTGCGCGTCGGACGTCGCAGCGGTTCGCTGTCATCAATTGTTAAGTGCCTGATCTTCGCTGGAGCCGTCGGGTGCGGCAACCAAGACCCAGAGGGCGCTGCGATGCTCTGGAGCCGCTTGCAAGCGATGAACTACAGGGCCTTGCCGCGCGCGCCTGGCTTCGCACAGCGCACGCCGAGCACAGGGATCCACGCCGCGGACGTCGATCTCTACATCAACGACGTTTTCGTCGAGACCATCGCCTCGAGAGCGCCGCTCACTGAGTGGCCGGAGGGAGCCCTTGTCGTCAAGGACGCGTGGAACGGCGATGCCCTCAAGGTGGTCGCTGTGATGGAGAAGCGAATCGACGGGTGGTTCTTTGCCGAGTACCACGAAGACGGCAGCGTGGTGGCCTCCGGCAGACCGGGGAAATGCGCCGGTTGCCATCGAACAGGAGACGACTTCGTCCGATCGTTTCCATTTCCCAACTAGCGCGTCTTGCAGGAGCCCACGTGAGAACCCACGTCGCCACCGTCGTCCTCCTATCGCTGATCCTCGGCGTAGCTTCCTACGCCCGAGCGGACGCCGCCCAGGCACCCGGTCTGGACTTCGATCTGTTCGGCGAGCAATCAAAGACCCTCGACCCACGCAAGGCCGCTGACGACGAACGCGCGCGGTCAGTGATCGATCGGAAGGTGAGGCTGCGCCGGCACCTCCTGAAGGCGCACCAGATCGCAGGCTTGACGACGCTGGTGCTCTTGGCTTCGACGCTGGTCGTCGGCCAACTAAACTGGTACCACAAGTTTGGCGGGGGCGACTTCACGGAGTCCTACAACACGCCGCACGCAGTGCTGGCGGGCGCTACGTCGCTCGGCTTCGCGACCACCGGCGTGCTCGCGCTCGCCGCACCGAATCCATTTCCGAAGCGGATCAAGCTGGACAGTGCGCTGCTACACAAGATCTCGATGGCGGTCGCGACTGCTGGAATGGTCACACAGCTCATCCTCGGCCCGATCTCGAGCGCCAACGCGGGCACGCAGCTCGAGGGTCGTCTGGCAGTCGGCCATCTGGCGACGGGGTACCTGACCTTCGCCGCTATGGCCGTCGGCGTGTTCGCGTACGTGTTTTGACCCGCGCGCAGCGTCGTGCTCGATCGGGGTGCTACCTCACATCCGGGCGTCCAACGCGATCCGAATCCCACGAAAGAGCCTCGAACGATGCCTGTACCATCCGTGACCGGACCGGTAGTGCTCCCCGGAGTTCAGGCAGCACCCTTCTTATTCCTGAGGCGCCGCACCCGAGCGCGGCTCGCGCCTTCGGCGAGCCACTGGCGCAGCAACGCTTGGTACTTGGCCCCCGTACGCTCGGCGACCCGCCGCGCAGCGCCTCGTGACAGTTTTGGTGACACATCCTCGACGGGAGACCTTCTGCGGCCTCCGGCGCCAACGCCGGAGGTGACGTGCACTTCGACGTAGGCGATCTTACATTGGCGATTTTGTCACCAAGCCCCACCAATTTGTTGTCGGTGCACCCTGTCACCAAGCCTGCTCACAATCGACTTCGCGAAGCGGCTTCTTGGTCCCGAATCGGGAACAGCGCTTGCTCCCATCTTGGGAGCAGCGTAGACTCTCTTATAGGTGCGCGTCATCGCCCGACGAACGCTGCGAGACTTCTGGGAGGCCAGCCATACGGACTCGGAGCAACCGCTCCGGGCCTGGTTCGCGGAGGCGAGCGCGGCCAACTGGAAGTCGATGGTCGAGATCAAGCAGCGGTACGCGAGCGCCAGCGTGATCGACGCGGAGCGGGTGGTGTTCAACATCGGCGGCAACAAGTACCGGTTGGTCGTGAAGGTCTGGTTCGGCGGCCAGACGGTCTTCGTGAAATTCATCGGTACGCACCGCCAGAACGACCGCATCGACGTGAAGAAGCTGTAGAGGAGGAGCCATGGAGATCCAGCCCATCCACAACGATCGCGACCACAAGAAGGCGCTCGAGCAGATCGAGAAAATCTGGGGGGCGAAGAAGGGCTCGCCCAACGCCAAGAAGCTGGAGGTCCTGGTGACCCTCGTCGAGGCGTACGAGGCCAAGCACCACAAGATCGACCCGCCCGACCCGATCGAGGCCATCCGCTTCCGCATGGAGCAGGAGGGGCTCACCCGCGCCGACCTCGAGAAGCTGATCGGCAGCCGCGCCCGCGTGTCCGAGGTCTTAAACCGTCGTCGCCCGCTCTCCGTAGCCATGATTCGCCGCCTGCGCGACGCACTCGGCATCTCGGCCGACGTGCTCATCGGCCGTGAGTCGAGCGCAGCATGACGCGCTGACGGACGTTCCTTTGATTCGTTACGTTTTCGATCGAAAATCCCGTTCATATGTAAATGAAGAATACGAGAAAGAAGCACGATGCGGAGTTCAAGTCCAAGGTCGCGCTCGCAGCGGTGCGCGAGGAGGCGACGGTCCCAGAGTTGATGCGCCGATTCGGGTTCCACGAAGGCACCGCCGCGAGCCTGGCCGACTCGCCGAGGTGCCGGCTGGATCTGCCGCGCGGCATCGACGATCTGCGGCGCCTCGAGCGGAGCGTCGAGTGGTACCGCTACACGAGCACGGCGGGCACCATCCATGCGACCTACTGCCAGGCGCGCGCCGAGGTAGAGGCGTGGGTGCGACGTGGCGGACGCCCGCTCGCTTCCGTGCTCGACGCGATCGGCGCCGGCGCGCCGTTCGCCACGGCATACGGCCCGCTCGCGACGCAACCGAGCACGCCGATCCCAACCGTGCTGGTCTCGCCGGCGCCGCACCTCGGCGACGCGGCGCGCCCGTACTCGCTCGCCCTGTGGGTGCGGCGGCGCGCGGCGCGCTGGTGCACGCCTCGTCGACCGAGGTCGGCACTGGCTGGTGTACGCCGCTCATCGGCTTCGACGATCACGGTCATCTGACTGCGCAGCTGCTGCGGGGCGATCACGACGCGCGCGAAAGCTATGCGATCGCGGCGGGGCCGATGATGCCTGCTGGGCGCTGGACGCACGTCGCGACCACGTGGTCGCCTAACGGCAGCTTGCGCCTCTACGTCGACGGCGTCTCTCGCGCCACGTCGGCTGCGCCGCGTTACGCGGCGAGCGGTGAGCCGATGTACATCGCCTCGGGCTCACGCAACGTCGGCGGCGAGCTGTGCTGGCGCGGCGTCATCGCGGCGGGGTCGTTCGATGGCGACGTCGCCGATCCGCGCGTCTTCGACGCAGAGCTCGATGCGGCGCAGATCGCGCGGATCGCCGCCGCGCACCCGTGAGCGCTGCGCGTGCGCGCTTCACCCCGTGCCGTGCGACGCGTGGCGCCAGCAGCTTGTGCTCGCGCGACGACCAGAAGTGCGCGCGAGCCGGATGAACGCGGCAACACACCGGGCGTTCAATCGGTTCTCGATCGGAACACCGATTTGGTCCCAACGGCTGGCCTACCTTGCGGGCGCGCACTTGAACCAAGTCCTCACGCATGTTAGCTTAAAACTATTAAAGGGCCGCCGCAGGATCCCGTTGCTGCCAAGCAATGGGTCCGGGTGGCCATGGCGGCTGGTCACTACATGATGGCTCGTGAGCACTTCCCGAGGCGCCTAGCCGAACGCAACGAGACCATGGAGAGCGTGAGGGCTGCGATCGTGCGCGCGGAGAGGGTGGAACCGTACCCGGCCATGCCGGACCACGGAGGGACGTGCTGGCGGGTCACCGGGATGGGGCTGAACGGTAAGCGCCTTGCCATCGGCGTGGAGCTGTTCCTCGCCGACGATGAGAAGTGGACGGTCCTCTGTACCGTGATCGCCATCGCGAAGAAGGGAGGCAGACCATGAAGTGCAAGTGCGGCAAGGCCATGAAGCGAGTCACGCTCGACGAGTACGACTTCTCGGCGCTAGCGGGGATCCCGGTGGTGGTGAAAGAAATGCCCGCGCTCAAGTGCCCCGAGTGCGGCGAGGAGATGTTGGCAGGCCAAGACATCGACCGAATCCTGAACGCGGTGACGCTCCAGGTGCTCAAGCGAAAGGGGCGCCTGGCCGCCAAGGAAGCGAGCTTTCTACGCCATCGGCTCGGTCTCACCCAGAAGGAACTGGCCGAGCGGATGGGCCTTCACACGGTCACGGTCGCGGCCTGGGAGTCCAAGAAGCCCATCTCTCCTCAGCACGACCACATCCTGCGGGCCATGGTCATCGCCAAGCTCGCCCCGGCCGCCACACCGGAACAGCTCCAGGCCGTTCTCGAGCACGTACACAAGGCGAACCCGCCGAAGACGATCCATCGGTTCGTCGTCAGCGCCCTCGCGAGCTAACTCAAACTCATTACAGGTCCCCGCAAGTTGGTGGGCAGCGGTTGATGGTCACGCCGCCTGGAGCGCGGCGTCTACTTTGGCCAGCGTCTTTTCGAAGGACTTCTGCGTCCAGTTGAATGGCGCCGCTTCCTCGTTCCACTCGTCGATGAAGGAGAGGATCTTGCGCTCGAGATCCTGGAGGTCCTCGAAGTTCGACACTTTGAGACGCTTGCGCTGCAGGATCGAAAACCACTGCTCGACCTGGTTCATCCATGAGCAGTGGACGGGCGTGAAGTGGAACCGGAAGCGCGGATGCGTCTCCAGCCATGCGCATACCAGCTTTCCTTTGTGTGTGATGACGTTGTCGCAGACGACGTAGATCGCCGTCACCGACGGCGGCGTAGCGCGCTCGATCGCTTCGAGCAGTTCGATGAATTCCACCTGGCGCTTGCGCCGACGGCAGAGACCGATCACGTCGCCGGTGCGGATGTCAAATGCGGCGAGCAGATTCAGCGCGCCCTTGCGCTGGTATTCGTGCTCGAGTTGCACGGGGGCTCCTCCGGGCAGCGCAGGGCGTGTCGGCGACGTGCGCGTTCGTGGTTGCAGCGATGTTTTCTCGTCGACGGAGAACACGCGCTCGTGAGCGCCCAACGGACGCGTGTACAAGTCGCAGAGCGCCACCACCTGTGTACGGAACGCTTCGTCACGCGGCACCTTCGTCGACAGCCAGTGATGCACGCGCCACGGCTTGAGCTTGTGTGACGATAAAATGCTCTGGACCGACTGCGGCGAGATCGTCTCGACGAGTCCGTTGGTCTTGAGTGTGCGGGCCAGCTCCGCGCAGGTCCACGTCGACAGCGAGCGGCCTACGTCGTCGGGCAGCTCACACGCGAGCTTCACCAAGTGCGTCGTGACGATCGGGGGAAAAACGCGGGGGACGCCCGCTTCGAGGTGCATCGTCGAGACCGCGTAACCGCTTGCGTGTGAAACGGTCCGCCCACTTGCAAACGATCCGCCGCGCCAAGCCGACGTGCCGACCGACGGCGGATACCGACATGCCCGTCTCGAGCGCCAGGATCGTCTGCGCGCGAACCACATCTCGATGCGGCAGGGACAAAGACCGTGCGACCTGCTCCAGCATTGCTCGCTCGTCGCGGGTCAGCTCAATCTTGATCGGGGTCTTGTTGGTCGCCACCGCAG
>JAYUBF010000075.1:0-7469 GCA_043741435.1 Myxococcales bacterium | reverse complement strand
CCATCGCCGCGTAACCCACGCGGTTGGGGGTCAGAAAATGGGAGCCCGCCGCGGGCTCCCATTTTCTGACCCCTCTCACAATCCTGACGTGCACCCCGCTCGCGCCTGATGTTATAGGGGCCGGCCCGACCCCTCGCCCCCAGGAATGCGGTTCATGACGACTCTGCGACAGCTCCATTCCGCCCAGACCGGCAAGGTCTCCGATAAGTGGTCTCTCTACCTCGCCGAATACGAACGCCTCCTCGAGCCGTACCGCACGCTGCCGGTTCGACTCCTCGAGATCGGGGTACAAAACGGCGGCTCGCTGCAGGTGTGGTCCGAGTATTTCGCGGCTGCCGAGCAACTCGTCGGCTGCGACATCGAGCCAGCCTGCGCGGACCTGCGCTACGACGATCCGCGCATTGCCGTGGTGGTCGGTGACGCCAACCTCGACGCCACCGAAGAACGCATCCTCGCCCACTCCGACACGTTCGACATCATCGTCGACGATGGCTCGCATCGCTCCACCGACATCATCGCGTCCTTCGGAGGGTACTTCCCGCACCTGCGGGATGGCGGGATCTACGTCGTCGAGGACCTTCATTGCAGCTACTGGCACGAGTTCGGCGGAGGGCTCCACGATCCGCTCTCCGCGGTCTCGTTCTTCAAGGTCCTTGCCGACATCCTCTCGCACGAGCACTGGGTTCGCCCCGCCCCCCGCTGCGAGTCGCTCCGGCGCTTTGCCGAGCGCCACCGGGTGAGCTTCGACGAGGAGACGCTTCGCCACGTTCACTCCGTAGAGCTCGTCAATTCGATGTGCGTCATCCGCAAGGCGGCGCCCGCGGCGAACGTGCTCGGTCTGCGCCAGGTGGTCGGCACCGAAGCCAGCGTGTGCGCACGCGTGCAGAAGATGGACGTCGAAGCGCCGCCGATGCCGGAGATCATGACCGACTCCAGCGTCGATGCGCTGCTCCAGATCGCCGATCTCAAGGCGCAGGTCGAGACGCTCCGTGCGCAGGCGGCACGCACCGCCGTCGAGCGCGATCGCATGCATGTCGAGCTCGATGCCAAGTCGGCCAAGCTCTCCCAGATGGACTTCGACCGCGCGCAGCAGCAAGGCCGCATCGATCACCTGACCCACGAGCTATTCCTCGTCACGGTCTCGACGAGCTGGAAGGTGACGCAGCCCCTGCGCGGGGGCTCGCGCCTCGCCATGAAGTCGCTGCACCGTCTCGGTCGAGAGGTCTACAACCGACTGCCCGAGCCCTATCGCACCCCGGTGGTGAACTGGAGTTACCGCAACCTGGGCCCGGTGATGAATGGCCTGCCCGAGTACGAACGCTGGGCGCGCGGCGGCGCGGCCGCCATTCCCTACGTCGGCGAGTCGATGATCGACCTCGAGAACGTCCCGGCCGCGACCCGCGCCAACGGCAGCATCGCCATCCAGCTGCACGTCTACTATCACGACCTGGTCGACGAGTTCGCCCGGCACCTGTCGAACATGCCCTTCCCGTACGACCTCTTCGTCTCGGTCGCCAGCGACGAGGGTGAGCAAGCTTGTCGGACCGCGTTCGGGGCCTTGGCCATGTGCAGCGCGCTCGAGATCGTGCGCGTCGAGAATCTCGGGCGCGACCTCTTGCCGGTGTTCTGCACGTTCGGCAAAAAGCTCGCCGGCTACGATTACATCGCCCATATGCACAGCAAGAAGTCGCTCTTCAACGGCGGCGCGACGATGGGCTGGCGCGAGTATCTGCTGCACGGCCTTCTCGGGAGCGACAAAGACATACGCAAGATCTTTGCGCTCATGCAGGGCACCGATCCGTGCGGGATCGTCTACCCGCAGAACAGCTCGCTCCTCCCGTACTGGGCCAACACGTGGCTCGGCACGCGTGACCTCGGCAGCACCTGGTGCGCTCGCCTCGGTATCCAGCAGCCGCGCGGCTACTTCGACTTCCCGGTGGGCTCCATGTTCTGGGCCCGCGGGGATGCGCTGCGCCCGTTGTTCGAGGCCGGCATCACCGTCTCCGATTTCGCGCCGGAGGCAGGCCAGATGGACGGCACGATCGCCCACTGCCTCGAGCGACTCTTCGCGCTCACGGCGCGCAAGCAGGGCTTCCGCGTCGGCATCGTTCGCGATCGAGAGCGCAAGAGCTGGTCGCCCTGGCGGATCGATCAGTACACGGACCGCCCGCGACAGGCGGTGTTCGAGCAACTGTCGGCGCCCGACATCCGCGTCATCGCCTTCGACATCTTCGACACCTTGCTGACGCGCCCGCTGCTCGACCCCGAAGCGATCAAGGGCATCGTCGCCGAGCGCGTGGGTGGCCCGATCGGCCGCCTGTTCCTCGAGCACCGCGCGCTGGCGGAGGCCGAGGCGCGCCAGAGTGCCGGACACGACATCGGGCTCGACGCCATCTATGCCCGGCTAGGCGCGCGCGCCCGCATCGATGCCAGCACGCTGGCCATGCTGCGGAAGCACGAAGAAGACGCAGAGCGCGCGAGCCTGCGTCCGCGGCCCGAGGCGGTCGAGCTCTTCAATCACGCAGTCGGTACCGGCAAGCTGGTGGTGCTCATCTCCGACATGTTCCTGCCGCGCACGGTCATCGAAGGTTGCTTGCGCGAGCACGGCATCGACGGCTGGCAGCGGTTCTTCCTCTCCAACGAAGTGGGCCTGCGCAAGGACACGGCCGCGCTGTACCAGTACCTCCTCGAAGAGTACCAAGTGAAGCCGCAGCAGGTCGTCGTGCTCGGTGACAACGAGCGCTCCGACCTCCAGATCCCGTCGGATCGCGGCTTTCGCCACGTGCACCTGATGCGTCCGCTCGAGCTGGCCCGAAGCCTGCCGCGCACGAATCGCATCGTGGAGCGACACACCGCAGGCGACGTCCACGACGAGCTCACGCTGGGCCTCGTGCTGCAGCGCAGCTTCTCGGCCGTGCACCAGCAAGACCGGCTCGATCCGCTGTCGCTGTTCGAGCCGACCCCGTTCGACCTCGGCTACAACCTGGTTGGACCGATGCTCGTGAGCTTCGCCGAATGGCTGCGGGTGAATGCGGCGAAGGACGGGGTCACCAAGCTCTACTTCGTCGCCCGCGAGGGCAAGCTCATCAAGCGCGTGTACGACAGCTGGACGACCGGCCTTTCGGACGCACCGAGCACCGAGTACCTGGTCATCTCGCGACGCGCGGTGAGCGTGCCGGCGCTGCGCACCCTCGGGGACATCCTCCGGGTCGCCGGAGCCGTCTTTTTCCCCAACACCATCGAAAGCTTCCTCGAGGCGCGCTACGGACTGACGCTCTCCGGCGAGCGTTGGCGGCAGCTGCCCTGGGATCGCACGCGCAAGCTGGAGATCCGGGACGGGAACATCGAAGTGCTGGTCCCGCTGCTGGAAGCCCTGCAGCCGGACATCCTGGCGGCGGCGGACCGCGAGCGCGAGTCGCTCATGCGCTACCTCGACTCGCTCGGTCTGACGGAGCCTGGACGACACTCCGTCGTCGACGTCGGCTACGGCGGCACCACCCAGGATTACCTCAACCGATTGCTCTCCAGTCCCGTCGACGGCTACTACCTCATGACCGACGATCGAGCCGCGAAGGTCGCCGAGGCGCACGGCGTCGCGCTGCGCGGCTGCTTCCTCGACGGCCAGGTGCAGAACCAAGGCTCGTCGCTCATGTACCGCCACAGCTTCGAGCTCGAGAAGATGCTCAGCTCCGACGACGCGCAGGTCGTACGCTACGAGCTCGATGCCAGCGGCAAACCGATCGGCCACCACTACGAGCTCTCGGACGACGAGCGCGCGCATGCCGAAGGCCGCGAGCGTCTGCAGGACGGCGCGTTGGCCTACGTCCGCGATGCCCGAGCGGTGCGGGCGGACCTGCTACCCAGCTTCCGACCGTCGTGTGCCGTCGCCGAATCGTTGTACGGGGGCTTCGTCACGGGGCTCTCGCCGCGCGAGACGAACGTCTTGAAGGCCATCGTTCTCGACGACCACTACTGCGGGCGTGGTCTCGTACGCTGAGCAGCGGCTCCCCTGCTCGCGCCGTCAGATCCCGAGCGCAACGCGGTTGCTCATCCAGATCTGGTTGACGTAGGGGATGGCGTTGGAAAGCAGCTTCACATGCGTGACGGAGAGATTGCTGTAGCTCCCGTTTTGATCAGCCAGCGACCAGCCGCAGCGGTTGCCGGCGTTGTAGACCGACGGCGGCCTGGATGCCGCCGCCATATTCTCCTCAGTCGTCATCGCGCAACGCGCCGTAAATGGCGCGCGCGGCTACAGCAGCGACGAGGAACGGCAGTACGACCAGCACGAGGTGCAGCAGCGTGGGGCCACCCCGCTGAGCGCTGGCACACGCGGGACACGCGAGCGCCAGGCGCGGCACGAACAGCGACAGCGCAACGATCGCGTGCTTCATCGGTACACCACGAAGACGATGCCGACCCATGCCAGATCGAGCGCGAGCCAGTACCAACCGAGCACGCGGCCTGCGCGTCCATGTTCCGTTCGCAACGCGAGACTCAGCGCCACCAGCGCACCGGCGAAGACGTGCAGCGCGTGGAGACCCGTGATGACGAACAAGCTGCCGTGGCGGAGATCGAGCGCGGGGCCTTGCCCGGCGGCCACGAGCAGCTTCCACTCACGGACCTCGCCGAGCACGAAGGCGAGCGCCGAGAGCGCCGTGATCACATAGGCGATCCGCGACGACGCGCGCTGCGCGACCGCCAACATCGCGCTGCCCGAGAGCAACAGCGCGCTCAGCGTGACGAGCTGCGCAGTGGAAGCGAGTGGCCCAGCGGAGACCTCGTGCTTTTGCAAGACGGCCGATGCCGCCAGGAGCGCAACGAACGTGATCGCATCGGAGAGGACGAACACCGCGGCACCGCTGTCGACGGCGGCGGGGGGCGCCGTGTGGCTCACGACGTCTTTACGCCGCGCGCATGCAGGAGCGCGGTCAGCGCACCGCGGCGACGATCGAGCTCGGCGGGATCTTTGATGGGCAAGAACCGCGCGTGCTCGCCGTTGCGCGGCACCTCCACATAGCGCGTCTCGAGCACGCCGGTGAGCTCTTGGAGCAAGCGCTCGAACTGCACGGCGGTGCGACCATCGACCTGTTTCTCGACGACGAACCAGCTCCACGGCACGCGCACCTCAGTGAGCGCGTCGACCCGCGCCCACATGGTGTTGGTATTGAACACCGGCACCGTCGTGGGATCGAAGCCCTCGGGCAGGCGGAACTCTTCGAGCACCTGCACGCGACCGTCGAGATCGACGGGGACGCCACCGCGATCGCCCGCCTCTTTGCGACACACCTCGACCTGCAGCTGCGCGTGGCTCTCGACGAACGCGCCGAGGTGCGCGGGATCGACCGAGGCACCCAGGTTGTCGAGATTGGCAATGAGCAGGTAGCGCCCCCCGGCCGCGCTGAACTTCTCGAGGAGGCCGGCGTTGCGCAGCGCATCGACCAGATCGCCGTGGCCCGTCGCGTATGCGCTCGCCAGGCCATGTGCATCACGGAACAGGTGGCCCTGTTGATCGAGGCGCAGCGCGAGCCCTTGGCGGAACGTCGCCACCTCGGGCGGCGCATCGCGATGCGCCAAGGCCTTGCGGATCGGCGCATCGGTGGCATCCGACGTCATCAGCCACAGCGGCAGCGCGTGACCGAAGCGAGTCGAGCAATCGAGTTGCTCGGCGAGCCGCCCGTCGAGGAAGCTGACGCCGGGGACGATCTCGACCAGCGCTTTGACGACCGAGCCCATGCGGGTGGCCATCCCCCCCGCGAGGACGCACAGCGCGAGCTCGCCCTTGGCGAGCGCATCTCGGCCCACTTGCGCGAGGCGAGCGCGCTCGGCGCTGCCTTCCTCGGGTAGCGAGGTGATCTCGTCGGCCCGCGGCGCTCGCACCGCACCCGTCACCCGGTTGCCGGCGCCGGCCGAGGCCGTACCCTCCCGCAGCGTGCGCGCGCGTGTGACCAGCCACGCTGGATCGAAAGCCGATGCGGCCAACTTCGCACGCAGCACCGGGTCGAGCGCTGCCAGCTCCGCAGCCAGTGCGCCCAACTCCGCGACGATTTGCTCGTCCCCGCTCATGGTCGCGTAGGTACCTTGCCTGCCAAGGGAGCGCAAGCGTCGGAGCGCAAGCGTCGGAGCGCAAGCGGTGCAACGGATTCCTTGACAACGGACCCTCGGAGCTAAAGACTGCGCCCCTTGGAGCGGTAAACCGCTCCTGTGGAGGTCCCGTGGCTCGCGTTACCGTCGAAGATTGTCTCGAGAAGGTCACCAATCGCTTCGCTCTGGTCATCCTGGCCGCCGAGCGCGCGCGTCAGCTCTCGAAGGGCGCCCGCCCGATGGTCGAGTGCGACAACAAGCCGGCCGTCACCGCTCTGCGTGAGATCGCCGACGGCAAGATCCGCTTCAACGAGAGCGTCCAAGACGCCATCGAGCTCCACCTGAAGGAAACGCGGGCTCGCGGCATCAGCGAAGAGCTCCGCGGCCGCAAGGGCTAAGCACCACTCCCTCGAGGGAGGTCGCAGTGCCATTCGCATCGCTGCACGCGCTCGTCGTTCGTGAGGAGACTGGCGTCGTCGGCATGGTGCGAGCCGATGGGCCCACGCCGTGGCATCTGCGCATCGAGCTGGTGCGTGGGTGGGTACACGCGATGTCTGTAGAAGACTCGCTCGGGGAAGGCTCGCTCGGCCCGTCCGAGCCCCCACGCAACGAGAAGGAACGGAAGGCCCTGGCCGCCACGCTCGAAGCGCGGGCGCAGGCCGTGCTCGCCCACCGCGGCTATGTGGGCGCGACGCTGGAGCAACTCTCGGCGCCCCAGCGGTTTCATCAGCTCTTGCTCGCATCGGTGCGCACCGGACACCGGGCGCGGTTGCTCGCGGAGCCTCGGAGCCAGCGCGGCAACGTGACGCCGTTTCATCCTCAGCGCGCGATGCGGTCGGTGATCAACGAGCTCGTGGCGCCCGTCGAGGCCGAGGTCGACGCGTTGATGGCGGCCACGACCCGCGCGCGCATGGTGCTGTCGAGTTCGCTGCACCGCAGTGGGCTCGACCCCGACGAGGAATGGGCCGTCTCGCTCCTCGCGCGTGGTCTCGGCTGGGAGCAGCTGCTCTCGCGATCGCGCTGCGCACCCGCGCGGCTCGTGCGCTTCTTGCGCGAGGCCGCCATCCTGGGATCGCTGCAGATCGACGATGCGCCTTCGTTGCGTGGCGACATCATGGCGCTGGTGGTCGACCCCGTGCGGCTCGCCGCGCTCGCGGCCGAGAAGCGCCGCGAGTACCACCGCAAGGCGCGCGAGCTACACCCCGACCTTCATCCCGAAGCCGACAGCAGCGAGAAGGCGGCGCGCACCGACGCGATGGCCGACCTCGCCACGCGCCACAAAAAGCGCTGACGCTAAACAGCAACGCATTGTTCGGAGATCAAAGGTTGCGTTGCTGTTTAGTCTATCTCATCGGGCGTGCCGCCCGCCCTGCCGGCCGAGCCGTCAG
>JAYUBF010000074.1:0-2247 GCA_043741435.1 Myxococcales bacterium | reverse complement strand
CCACGCGGTCATCGCGTTCGGCATCATCGGCATCTGGTACTTCGGATCACGTCGCCCCATGCCGCCCGACTCTGCGCTCGCGTTGCGCGGGCTTCGTGCTGCCGCAAAGAAAGCCGTTGCCTACGTCCGCTCGTTCCTGACTTGACCTCAGGAGCTCCCGCCGTCGTGGCGCAGGCACGCCTCGCCCCGCCGACTCATCTGCGCTAGATTCGCTGCTTCTCGTTTTCGACGAGACAAGACCCAATCGATGCCTCTCACTCCCTCCGAGCTCGGCCAGATCTTCTCCGCGGCGAAGCCAGACGCCCTCCGTACGTTCGTAGATCGCGCACGTGTCGAGGTGCCGGGCGCACGCGGTGAGAGTCGCTCGTTCCTCGAGGACCACCTCGGCGCGGTCGTCGACGAGCTCTGCGCGTGCCTGGCCAGCGACGGAGATGCCGTGGAGCTGGTGGCGTCCATGCGCCTTGGGGAGCTCCACGCCGTGCAGCGCGCGCGTGGCTCGAGTTACACGATGGACGACCTGCGTCGCGAGTTCGTGCTCCTCCGCGTCATCCTCTTCTCGTTCATTCCGCCGGAGCGCTCGATGAGCACTCGGGCGGCGCTCGTGTTCGGTGCCGCGTTCGACCTGTGCGTTTCACGGAGCACCGAGATCTTCGTGCACGAGACGGCCGACGAGCTGTTGCGCACCAGCAACCGTCAGCTCGCGCTCGCGAGTGCCGGGGGGCGGGTCGGCTTCTGGCACGTGGACACCGTCGCCGGCACCTTCGATCCCGACGAACAGATGGCCAAGGATTGGGGCCTCGACCTGCAAAACTTCTCGCGCAGGTTCGCCGACGGGCTCGCGCTCGTGCACCCCGATGATCGCCACTTCGTGACCGAGGGCATGGCCGCGGCGCTCGACGGCACGCGGCCGTACAGCGTCGAATGTAGGGTCGTGCACCCGTCCGGCGCGGAGCGCTGGATCCATGCCTCGGGGAGCTTCCACGACGACGCGAACGGCGCGCGCACGTTGTTCAGCGGCATCTCCGTAGACATCACGGATCGCAAGCTCGGCGAGCTGGCCAGCGAGACCGCTGCTGCGATCGTGGCCCTCGAGCGCCAGAACCTCGAGGAGGTTCTCGAGCAGACCACGGTGCCGACCGCGCTGCTGTCCGGCCCCGAACACATGTTCACGTTCGCGAACACCGCCTATCTGCGAGTGTTCGGGTTCGGCGAGGACATCGTCGGGCGCTCGATCCGCGAGGTCCTGCCGGAGATCGCCGATGCGGGCTTCAGCCAGCGGCTCACGAACGTGTTGCGGACCGGCACCACCTTCTCCGGCCAAGAGGCCTTGTACCAGCACACGTTGCGAGATGGGTCCCGGCTGACGCTGTACGTCGACTTCACGTACGCGGCGAAGCGCGGGTCCGACGGCGTCGTCGAAGGCGTGCTGGCCACGATCGTGGACGTCACCGATCGCGTGATCTTGCGCAAGGAGAGCGAGCGCGCGAATGCGTTGCTGGAGGTGGAGAAGTTCAACCTCGATCAGATCATCCAGACCTCGCCCGCGGCGATGGCCACGTGGGCGGGTCCCGACCTCGTGTTCGACCGCGTGAACCCGGAATATCAGAAGATCTATCCCGACCGTGTCCTCGTCGGGAGACCGTTGCTCGACGTCTGTCCCGAGCTGAGGGGACAGGGCTTCGACGATCTCATGCGCGAGGTGTTGGCCACCGGTGTGCCGTTCGTGGGCACCGAGGTGCTCGGGAAGAGGGCGAGTGTCGCTGGCGGGCCGCCCGAGGACCTCTACTACGACTTCAAGTACGTTCGCATCAACGACGAGAACGGTCGGCCGTACGGAGTCTACGCGTTCGCGATCGACGTCACCCATCGTGTGCTCGCGAACCGGGCGAGCGCGCTGTCGACCGCGAGGCTGCACGACGCAGAGCGCTTGCTGCAGCGCGCCATCGAGGTGTCGAAGATCGGCTTTTATACCTGGGACGTCGCGACCAGCAACATCTCGTCCAACTCGCAGATGCAGAGCGACTGGGGCATCGAAGCGAACACCACGGTCGCGGAGGTCATGAAGTACATCCACGAAGACGATCGGGAGCGGGTCTCGGCCTCGATCACGAAGACCTTCGAGACCGGGGCGCGCCACATCGAAGAATACCGGGTGCGCAGGCCCACCGACGGTTCCGTCGTGTGGATCGAGGCGCAAGGCGAGATCATCGTGGACGAGGTGACGCGGGCACGGCGCTGGTACGGAAC
>JAYUBF010000073.1:0-22145 GCA_043741435.1 Myxococcales bacterium | reverse complement strand
TTCGGCGCGCGACAGGTGCAGCTGTCGCGACCGCCACCACTGCCACGAGCCCGGGGCGGGACCGTCGGCGACCGCGACCGGCAGCGGCGCGAGCGCCTGCGTCACCGGAACCGCGGAGGCCAGCGGCGCGGCTTCGACGTTCATCGACTCGGCTTCCACGGCCGGCACCTCGACCTCGGCGATCCGCGCATTGATCTTCGGCTCATCGGGCTTGCGTGCCCGGGCCTCGCGCGGTGCTTCTGTTTTGCGAACCGGCGCCCGCTTCGCGCGGTGGGTCTTCGTAGACTTCACGCTGATGCTCGACTTGGGCGCGCTCGGCTCTTCGGCGTTGCGGAAGGGGTCGTCTCCGAGAACTTTCTTCGCCATCGACCTTTCGCTCCTTGGTTGCCGCTGCAGGAAAAAGAGAGATCTCGCTTCGATCTCGCGAAGCGCACCCTAGCAGTACTGCGGGTACGGTCCTGATGTGAAAAAGAGGCGGATCTTTTCGACTAGTGGCAATTGACCAGCATGGAAAGTGGATAGCAAATCTTCGGTGCACTCATGTACGGAGAGCAGCAACCATAGCCGGTGCGGCACTCGCTCGCCGAGTTGCAGCTTTTCATGCACAACGCCTCTGATATCGTGTCGCCGCTGCTGGAAGTGAGCTTGGCCTCCACGCACGCAGAGCCTGCTGGACAGTTCGAGTGGGCACAGTCGAGGTTGATCTCGGCACAATAGCCACCAGCGAACGGGGCTTCGGTCACGCACAGCATCTGCGGGCACTGTGGGTCATCGGTGCACGCAGCGCCGATGCTGGTTCTAGTGGACGCATCAGTCGTCGACGCGGCGTCTGCGGCCGCCAGATCGAGATTCCGACCGCCGTTCAAGCTGCTATCGCCGCAGCCCATGAGCAGCAGCTGGTAGAGTAAGACCACACTACACATTGAGATTTTCGACATGTTGCCACCCTCTAGGTTGTCGCCTGGTCAGTGGTATCCAACTCGAACCGGCGCCACCCTATCACAATGTCATCTGTACTGTTACTTTAGCGCCGACGGTGGGCGCACCCTTTTGCGCGTCGCGTCATGTCCGCAAATCGACGAGAACGTGATACTCGAACGGTCGATGCCAGGCCGTATCCAGCTGCTGCCGCCTGCGCTCGCCGATCAGATCGCGGCAGGCGAGGTGGTCGAGCGGCCGGCCTCGGTGCTGAAAGAGCTGGTGGAGAACGCGCTCGATGCGGGGGCGACCCGCATCGAGGTGGAGATCGAACGAGGCGGGCTCGGGCTCATCGCGGTCTCCGATGACGGAGAAGGCATGAGCGCGGAGGATGCGCATCTCGCGCTGCGACGTCACGCGACCTCGAAGCTGCGCCATGCCGACGATCTCTTCGCGCTCTCGAGCTTCGGCTTTCGCGGGGAGGCGCTGCCCTCGATCGCTTCGGTGTCGGAGCTCTCGGTTCGCACGCGCCAGAAGACCTCCACCGCCGGCTACGAGATCGTCGCGCGCGGCGGAGAGACCGTCACCGCACGAGAGGTCGGCGCACCGCCCGGCACACGCGTAGAGGTGCGTGCGTTGTTCGCGAACGTGCCGGCCCGCCTCAAGTTTCAGAAGACGCAGGCCACCGAAGCCGCGCAGGTGCTCGATGCACTCGTGCGCACGGCGTTGTCGGCGCCGACGGTGTACCTGCGCTTGCGGGTCGACGGCCGCATCGCGCTCGAGCTGCCATCGCATGCCACTTTGGGCGAGCGCGCCATCGCCGTCATGCGCCGATCCCTCGGTCGCGCCGTGCGCGTAGCCACCTACCGGCTCGAAGAGGGCCGCGTCGCGGTCGAGGTGCACCTGGCGCCACCATCGGATGCCGTGCAGTCCGCACGTCGTGTGCAGCTGCTGGTGAATCGTCGCGTGGTGCGCGACCGCGGCCTGCTCTCGGCGATCCAGGTGGGGCTCGCGGAGCGCGTGGCGCACGGCAAGTACCCGCAGGCGATCGTCTCCGTGCACCTTCCCCCCGCCGATGTCGACGTGAACGTGCACCCACAAAAGATCGAGGTGCGTCTGCTGCGCGCCGCCGAGGTGCACTCCACAGTGCGTCATGCCATCGCGCGCGCCGTCGCCCAACATCCTGTCGAGGACCAGGCACCGCACACCGAGCAGCACCGCTACGCCGCGGACACCCCGATCGCGATGGAGCTTCACGAGGAAGAGGTCGTGTACGGAGAGGAGCGCGGTCGCGCGTTCGAGCTGATCCGCGCCATGGCAGGCGATGAGGTCGATCGGACTGCGACCGAAGCGACCAAAGAGCCCGCGGCGCCGCGCTTTCTCGGCAGCATGCTCGGCGGGCACCTGGTGTTCACGGATGCGAGCGGCCTGCTCCTCGTCGACCAGCACGTGGCCTCCGCGCTCGTGGCAGCGTCTTCCCCCGAGCAGGGAACCGCATTGCCGGCACCCATCCCGCTCGCACACGACTTGCTCACCGCAGCGAGCACGCACGCCGCCGCATTGATTTCGGTCGGATTCATCGTCGAGCACGGCGCTCTTCGCATGGCGCCGACTTGGGCCGAGCCGGCGCTCGATGGCCTGCGTGAGCTGATTGTCGCCGCGCAAGAGGGCGGTGCCGTCGAGCTCCGCGAGCGCGCAGCCACGCTCGCTGCACGTTCGCCGGTTCACGAGGTATCGCTCGCCGAAGCCACGGCGCTCTACGAGGCGCTCGACGAGCTGGCCCGCGAAGGCGTGTTGCCCGCGCTACACCAGGCGCAGTTTCGTGGGCGGCGCTTGCTGCTCCGCCTCGGTCGCGCCGAGCTCGCGCGCAGGCTCGACGAGTGACCGCAGCTCTCGTGGTGCTCGCCGGGGTCAGCGGGTCGGGCAAGACCGCTGCCGGGCTCGCGCTCGCGACGGCGCTGCCGATCGAGGTCTTGTCCATGGACTCGGTGCAGGTCTACCGCGGCATGGACATCGGCTCGGCGAAACCATCACCGGAGGAGCGGGCTCGAGCGCCACACCACCTGCTCGACCTCGTCGACCCCGACACGGCATTCTCTGCCGCCGACTGGCTGCGTGCCGCCGAACGAGCCCTCGAGGACATCCGAGCGCGTGAGCGCATCCCGCTCCTGATCGGTGGCACCGGACTCTATCTGCGCGCGCTCAGCGACGGTTTCGCCGAGCTTCCCAGCGCCGACGCCGCGCTCCGCGCCGAGTTGGAGCGATCGGAGAACGCGGTGCCGGGGTGCCTGCACGCGAAGCTGTCGCAGGTCGATCCCGTGAGTGCCGCGCGGATCCAGCCGCGCGATCGTCTCCGGTTGGTGCGCGCGCTCGAGGTGCACGCGCTCACGGGTCGCCCGCTGTCGCGATGGTTGGCCGAGCACGCCGCGAGCCGCGCGGAGCGCCGGCTGGTCCACGTCGTGATCGATCCACCGCGCGCGACCCTCGACGCGGCCGTGCAGCAACGCACGTCCAGCATGCTGCAAGCCGGACTTGTTGCAGAAGCACGTGCCCTGCGCGATCGCTTCGGCAACGCGCGCCCGCTCGAGGCCGTCGGCTACAAAGAAGCGCTCGGGTTCGTCGATGGCCAGCTAGCCGCGGCCGAGCTCGAGGCGCGCATCGTCCAGGCGACCCGACAATTCGCACGGCGTCAGCGCACCTGGTGGCGCAAGCTCGCCAACGCGACCGTCGTGGGCGACGCAGCGAGTGCAGTCTCGGTGCTACGCGGGCTCCTTACAGCGCCGCGATGATCGGCTCGAGCTTCCGCTTGGTGCCAACGTCGACCTGGCCGACCGCAGCGACGGTAACATTCTTGCGCTGAAAGATGCGCGCGGCCGTGCGGCGCACGTCGTCCGGGCTCACCGCGTCGATGCGTGTCAGCTTTTGCTCGTAGGTGCTCGGGCCGGAAAAGAGTAGCGCGCCGCCCCACCAAGCTGCCATCGAGTCCGGATCGTCGAAGCCCGACTCGAGGTCCCAGCGATAACGACGCTTCGCCTTGTCGAGCTCCTCTTGCGTGGGTGCTTCGTCGCGCAGGCGCACGAGGACGTGCAACGCCTCCTCGACGAACGCGCTCGTCTTCTCGTGTGCCGACGCACCGTCGATCTCGAACAAGCCCGTATCGTGGAAGTGCTCGCAGGAGCCCGACACGTAGTACGCGAGGCCCATCTCGTCGATCAGGCGACGGTGCAGCCGCGTGGACATCCCGTCGTCGATGATGCGGGTGAGCATGAGCAGCGCCGCATGATCTCGATCGTGCTCACCGAACGTGCGAAACAAGATCTGCACGTGCGTCTGGGAGCTCGCGTGGCGCGTCGTGATCACGTTTGGCCCACGCACCGTCGGTGGCGGCGCCGAGCGCAGACGCGACCCCCGGTGTACGGCGGCGAACGCGCGCTCGACCACCGGGAGGATCCGCGCGCGGTGCACCGCGCCGGCGATGCACAACACGGTGTTCGCCGTGCCATAGCCGCGGCGGAAATGCCGGCGGACGTCGGCGTCATTGAAGCGCTCCACGTTTTCCGCCGGTCCGATGATCCGTTGTGCGAGCGGGTGCTTTCCGAACGCCGCCGCGCGCGCGAGATCGTTGATCTCGATGAAGCGCCCCCGTGCATCGAGATCCTCGCTGAGCTCCTCGAGGATGACGCGTCGTTCCACGTCGAGGTCCGCGAAGGCCGGCCGCGAGAAGATCTCGCCGAAGAGCTCGAGCCCGTCGCGCAGCGAGTCGGGATGTAGGCTCACCTGATACAGCGAGTAGTCGCGCCCGGTCTCCGCATACAGCGTCCCCCCGATGGCCTCGATCGCGTGGCTCAGCTTGTACGCGTCCGGCAGCGCCGTGGTGCCACGGAACAACATGTGTTCGAGGAAGTGGGACAGGCCGTTGTCGCGAGCGCTCTCGTAGCGCGACCCGACCTTCGCGTACATCACCACCGACACCGAGTGCAGGTGCGGCATCTCGATGGTGATGACGGGCAGACCGCTCGGCAGTTGATCGCGATGATGCCGAAACGGCATCCGACTGCTGCGTCGGGGCGGGGCGGAGGCGGACGGCGTCGGCATGGGCCTCGGAAGTGTATCGCGCATTGCCGGAGCGCACGCACGCCGATGTAGGTTAGGTTGGAGGGCGGCCCATGTCTCCCGGTGAAAGGTATCGGCTGGTCGAGCGCATCGGCCAGGGCGGCATGGCCACCGTGTGGCGCGCCGAGGACGAACAGCTTGGGCGTCTGGTGGCCATCAAGGTGTTGTTGCCAAGTGTCGCCGAGCGCGGTGACGCCGCCGAGCGCTTCGAGCGCGAAGCCCGTGCCCTGGCCGGCATCCGCCATGCGAACGTGCTCCAGTTGTTCGACTATCTGCCTGGCCATGGCGAGGCGCCGGCACGGCTGGTCATGGAGCTTCTGTCCGGCCCTTCGCTGCATCGGTTCGTGGTCGACCACGGCGCGCCGCTGCCGGAGGTGGCGGCGCTCGTCGCTGCCGAGGTCGCCGCGGGCCTCGCGGTGGTGCACGCGCGCGGCATCGTGCACCGGGACGTGAAGCCAGAGAACATCCTTCTCGACGGTAGCAGGATCGTGCTCACCGACTTCGGCATCGCGCGCATCGCCGTCCACGAGCGCAGCGCGGTCACGCAGACCGGTACCATCATCGGCTCGCCGGCGTACATGAGCCCGGAGCAAGCGCGGGGCGAGGAGATCGACGCTCGGAGTGATCAGTTTGCCGTCGGCAGCCTCCTGTATTTCCTCTGCACCGGCTCACCGCCGTTCCTCGGTCCCCATCCGCTCGTCGTGATGCAGCGAATCGATCGCGTCGACTATCTCCCCGTCGGAGCGAAGAACCCGCGCGTTGCGGTGTGGCTCGAGCGAATCATCAAGAAGTGCCTGCAGCGCGATCCCGCGTCGCGGTATCTCGACATGGCGACCCTCGACGCAGCGCTGCGGCGAGGGCTCGCCGACGATGGCTTGCCCGAGCCCGCTGTCGAGCTCCGCCGCTACTTTGCCGATCGCCAGGCGTACAACGCCGCGCTCGACGGCCGGCTCGTCGAGCATCGCCTGCGCATCGCGGAGGATGCGTGGAAAAAGGGCGAGCGCAGTCGAGCGTTGGCTGCCGTCGCTGCGGTGTTGCAAGTGGATGCGCGTCAGCCGCGCGCGCTCGAGCTCTTCGCGGAGCTGTCGAGACCAGAGAAGCGACGCCTGATGCTGACCGCGCTGCTGGTGGCTGGCGCGCTCGGCGCTGCCTTCTTGCCCGTTCGATCCTGGTGGCTCACGCGTGCCGTGCCACCGCCCGTCGCTGTAGCAGCGGTCGAGCCTCCGACCCGCTTCGAGCCTGCGATCGCCGTCGACATGGCCGTGCCCGTCGCGCGACCCGCGCGACCCGAGAAAGCCGCGGGGAAGTCGTTTGCGCGCGCCCCGACCCTCACGACGCAACAGCCTCCGCCGACGGCGGTCGTGGCAGCGCCCGCCGAGACGACGCGACCGGAGCCGGTCGCCGCGGACACCGAGGCCCACCTCTCCGTGCGCACCGCCCCCTGGTGCGCGCTCACCATCGACGGCCGAGCGTCGGGTCTCACGCCGCAGAACCTCACGCTCGCGCCCGGGGCCCACACGGTGCGATGTGTCGCGGCGAGTGGCTCCGTGTTGGAGCGCAACATCGAGCTTGCCGCAGGCGAGGTGCGCACGATCGAAGAGCGCTTCGCTGCCTCGGCGAAGCTCCAGCCTGCGCTCACGCGGGGTGACGCGATCAGGGTGGACGACGACTCGCCGAGCCGGGCTGCGCGGTCGCTCGTCCTCGGCCGTCACCGCGTGACCTTGCTGCGCGAAGGCAAGGAGCTCGAAGCGCGCTGGCTCGACATCCCGGAGCGCGGGTGCCGCTTGCTCGATGCGCCCGAGCTGCGCTGCGACGGTCCATGAACACCGCCTGATCAATCACACCTGGAGTCGCCCGCCTGGATCTACGGACTGCAGTGGATTGGCGCGATTGCCGGCGCCGGAATGAGCGCGCTCTGATAGCCCAGCAGCGGGTCGGGCAACGCGTAGCCCCAGCACCAGGTCTCCGCGCCGCGCCGTGCGCACACGTGATCGCCTCCGGCGACAATCTGCTCGACGCCACGCGGCAATGTGTCGATGCGCTGGGGCGCGGTGCTGCTGAGTCCGCCGAGTAGGCTCCCGTCCCCCCAGCACCACACCGCGTCGTGGGTGCGCGCGCAGGCCCCCCGCGCCGTCGTCTCGACCTCGAGTGCGCCGGTGATCCCCGAAACCCGTACCGGCACCAGGCTCTGCATCCTCGTGCCGTCGCCGAGCGCACCCACATTGTTCGCGCCCCAGCACCAGACCGATCCGTCGCGTAGCACGGCGCACGCGAAGCGCGACCCGCACGACACCTGGCTTGCGGGTGCAAGGCCGACGACTGGCGCAGGTGTGGTGCGGGCCGTGACCGTGCCATCGCCGAGCCCGCCGTTCGTGTTGTCGCCCCAGCACTGCACGGTGCCGTTCGATTGTACCGCGCAGGCGTGCGTCGGAGACCCGTGCCCTGCGATCACATCGCGCAGCTTCTCGGTGGCGCTGCTACCCATCGGATCGATGCACCAGAGTACCGAGTCGGTCCCGAGGCTGCACACCTGGCTCGGTGTGCCCACGGTCACGGCGACGGCCGGAGGGAGGGCGAAGTCTCGGACAGAGAGTGTAGGTGCCCAGCAATGCACCTTCGCTGCGTAGTCGATGACGCAAGAATAGACACCGAGCGAGATGCTGCGTGCCGCGGGGATGCCCGTCAAAAGCACCTCCTCGAGGCTCAGTAGTGGGAACCCGTCGGGGCGCGTCGCGCTCTCGCCGAGACACCAGACGGTTCCATCGGTCTTCAAGGCACAGGTCTGGCGCGCGGCCGCCGCGAGCTGCCTGACGCAGGTACAACGCTCGCCGCCACAGACGAGGCTCGCGGTGCAGCGCGCCCCGCTGCAACATCTTGCGTCGAGCAAGCCGCACGGAACGCATGTGCCAGCCTTCTCGTCGTCGGCGTAGGCCTCGTATCGCTGGGAGGAGTCGCACTGGGGATCGGCGAAGCTGCAACGCCCCGCGTTACCGCCGCCGTCGGTGCCCGCGCTGCTCGCCGGCTCGCACATGCCGGAGCGATCGAATTGCGTGCACTGCGAGTCCTCGCTGCACACGAACGTCGACGGCTCGAGGCAAGCGCCCAGGCTCACTGCAATCATCACTCCCAGCGCGCGCCACACGTCAGCGGCCTCGGTTGCGGACCGCGGCGAGCCCGTGGTGCTCGATCCAGCGGTAGACCTGTTTGCGCGACCGACCCACGGCAAGCGCTACCTCGGAGATGACACCCTGCTTCTCGACAAGGAGACGTTCGAGCTCCTCCCGCGAAGGCGCGGGTTTGAGAGGAGCGGGATCGTCGCCTTCGTCCTTGGGTCTCGCGACCTCCGAGCGGTCGAGTCGATCTTCGATCAACGAGACGTCGACCGCTTCGGTTGGACCAAAGGACGACACGGAGCTCACACGCACCCGGAGATCGAGCGCGACCTTGCGCAACTCGCGCACGTTGAAGGGCCACGGGTAGAGCAGCAGCGCTTCGGCGAGGTTGGTCGCGAGGCGCAACGGCGGGTCGCCGACCGCGGTCACGAACATCGGCAAGATGTCTTCGCGCCGACACCGCAACGACGGCAGCGTCATGCTGAGCTCGTTGAGGCGGGCGAACAGGTCGCCACGAAACGCCCGAACCCGCACGGCTTCGCTGAGCTCCGCATTGGTGGCCGCGATCACGCGAACGTCGATCTTGATGCGCTCCGACGTACCTACGGGGATGATGGCTCGCTCCTCGAGCACCCCGAGGAGCTTGGCCTGGACCGCAAGAGGGAGCTCGGCGACCTCATCGAGGAACAACGTGCCACCGCGCGCGGCACGGAAAAAGCCGTCGTGGGCCCGTTGCGCCCCTGTAAAGGCGCCCGCCACGTGTCCGAAGAGCTGGCTATCGGCGAGTTGCTCCGGAATCGCGGCGCAGTTGACGGCAACGAAAGGCCCATCGCGGCCGCTGCGTGCGTGGATCTCGCGCGCGGCGAGCGACTTGCCCACGCCGCTTTCGCCGAGGAGCAGCACCGATGCCGTTGTCTGCGCCACGTGACCGAGCCGGTGGCGCAGCGCACGCATCGCGGGCGAGCGACCGACGAGCGCAGGGACATCGAGGTCGTCGCCGTCGATGGTGTCTTCGCGATAGAGCAGCAAGCAGCTGCCGACACGAATGACGTCTCCATCTGCCAACACGGTCTCGGTGACCCGCACGCCGTTCACGAACGTGCCGTTGCGGCTGCCTTGGTCGGCTAACACACTGCGCCCGCTCTTGCGCTCGAGCGTGGCGTGCGTTCGTGACGACAGACTGTCGTTACGCAACGACAGCAGCGCAGGGTCTTCGGCGGCTCGACCGAGTACCACGCTGCCCGCGCGCAACGCCGTGGCCGGCGAAATCTGCGCGCCGTGCTCGCCCGTGAATAGCACGCGCACGGACCCAACGCGCTCACCGCGCCGAGTTGGCGTCTTCGGTGTGGTTTTCGTGTCTTCCATGTGCGAGCGCGCGGGTGGGAGGCTTGCTTGTACGACGCGCAGCGGACATTCTACCATCGCGGTACAACTCTCGTGGATATCGACCGACCTCTGCCACGATCCTCCGTCGCTGCGGCGCTTTCGCCTGGCACGACGCTGGGCAGGTTCACTTTGCTGCGCCGGCTTGCGGTCGGCGGCATGGCGGAGATCTACCTCGCGCGGAGCAGCGGGCTCGAGGGCTTTCAGAAGGAAGTGGTGCTGAAGCGAATCCTGCCCTCGCTGAGTGCCGACGACGAGGTCGTGGGCATGTTCTTACAAGAGGCCCGGGTTGCGGCCACGTTGCGTCATCCGAACATCGTCCAGGTGTTCGAGATGGGGATTGCGGAGGGCAGCTACTACTTCACGATGGAGTACGTGCCGGGCATCGACGTGCGCACGATGTTTCGCGCGGCCGCCGAGGCAAACACGTTCATCCCGTTCGAGCAAGTGATGGCCATCGGTGCGGCCGCCGCGGCTGGCCTCCACCACGCGCACGAGCAAACCACCGTGGATGGCCGCGCTCTCCACCTCGTGCATCGCGACGTCTCGCCGTCGAACCTCCTCATCAGCGATGAGGGAATCGTCAAGGTCGTGGACTTCGGCATCGCCAAGGCGGCGGTGGGCCACGCCGAGACACGCACGGGATCTCTCAAGGGGAAGATCGCGTATATGTCGCCCGAACAGTGCAAGGGCCTCGCGCTCGACCGGCGCAGCGATGTGTTTGCGCTCGGTATCGTGATGCACGAGCTCCTCACGGGGCGGCGACTGTATGCGACTTCGAGCGACTTCGAGACCATGACTGCGATCGTCACACACGATGCACCTGCACCGACCGCGCAGCGTGCCGACTGTCCACGCGTGCTCTCCGACATCGTTATGAAGTGCTTGCGGCGTGATCCAGCGCAGCGGTGGCCCACGGCGCAGTCGCTGCAGCTCGAGCTCGAGCGCTTGGCGCGAGAGGAGCGGATCGATACCACTGCGAGCGCGATCGCCCGCTACGTGGCGACGTTTCGCAAACCGGAGCCGCTCGCGGAGCCGAACGTGCTCGACTCCACGGCGACCGCCTCTGCGTCGGGCGAATCGACGCATGCAGATCGACCCCGCGAGTCGCATCGCCCTGCCGTCGTGATGGTGGCGCCGGCGCCCGCCCAGATGCCCATGCGCGCGGCTCGTCGCGCGGCGATCGGCGCCGCCCTCGCGCTCGCCGTGTCTCTGGGCGTGGTCTCTATTGTGCGCAAGGCGGTTCGGCCGCCGGTTGCGGATCCTGTCCTGCACGTCGTCCCTTCGCCGTCCGTCACACCGCAAAATACCGTGCGTGACCTCGCGACGCCGACGGTGTCGCGAGACTTCGTCACGAAAGCGATCGCCGTCACACCGACCGCCCCTACTGCCGCGAAGGTCGTGCACACCAAGACACGTCCTCCATCCCTCACGCGCGTCCAGCCCGAGAGAGGTTTTTCTGTCACCTCGACGCCGTCACCCGATGTAGTTGGGCGACCTACCGCCGTCTCGACACCACCGGTCGCTCCACCACCGAAGCCCAAGCCGGCTCCTGGCTCCGACCTCGACAGCTGGAATGCGAGGTGATTCGGTGGTGATTCGGCTGTCGGTCGCGTCATTGTGCCTGCTCTGGTCGTGCCTCGCGACCGCGCAAGATCTATCGCTCGGCGACCCCGAGGCCAAGCGTCACCTCGAGCGTGGCGCCACGTTTTTCGATGCCAAGCAGTACGCCGAGGCCGTGAACGAGTTCGAGGCCGGGTTTCGCGTAGAGCCCGACCCTTCGTTCTTGTTCGCCTGGGCACAAGCGGAGCGCCTGCGTGGCAACTGCCGCGGAGCGCTGCCGGTCTATCGTCGGCTCCTCCGCAGTCGGCCCTCGCCTCGGCAGGAGGCTATCGCCAAACATCACCTCGTGCTGTGTCAATCGCTGGTGCCGCGGCCTTGGTACAAGGACCCCGTCGGTGACACTTTGGTCGCGGCTGGCATCGTCGGGCTCGGCCTCGGTATCGGTTTGTTCTTTGTGTCTGCGAATGACGCGTCCTCATCACGCGCCGCCACGGACTACGCGACCTATCGATCCGATTTCGACCGTGCACGTGGCGAGCGGACGGGCGGCATCGTGACCGTTTCGATCGGTGCTGCGCTGGCCGTGGCCGGCACGCTCGAGCTCGCGATCGGTTCTGTAGGACGACATCCCACACGAGCCAAGTGACCTGCGTGGGCCGCCCGCGAGCGGCCCGCGTCCGCTGAGAATGCCGCGCACGGAGCTCGGATATATTCAAATGAATTAGATATGTTGCCTGCTTTGCGCCGGACTTTTTCGTGGCACGTCGGCTGCTAAGACTTTGGACATGAGGGACGCGACCGACCCGCTCCGCGACGCAACCACTCCCCTGCACGCTGAACTCGACGTGCACCACTCGCTGCCCGCGCGCTCCGTGACACGCGAGGAGATCGCCGACGTGATGCTGCTCTGCAACGCGGCACCGAGCGCGGACAACGGCCAGCCGTTCTTTCTGGTCCCTCGGAAGGACGGCTTCAACGTCTGTTATCGGCCGGAGCGGGCGCACGCTGCGCTCGACGCATGGCAAATCCTGCCGCGCCTCACGCTGGGTACGCTGCTCGAGAGCGCGCGTCTCGCGGGTTCGACGCACGCGCTGGCCGCGCGCTGGACACTCTCGAGCCTAGACGCCACCGACGGCGTAGTGGCTAGGGTCACGCTCACGCCCGCCGGCATTGCCGAGGATCCTCTCGCACGACAGCTGAAGGCACGCCGGGCGAATCGCGCGGTCTATGATCGTCGCCCACTGACAGCGCTGCAACGCGCGCACCTGTTCGACGACAACCGCCGTATGCGCGTCGTGGAGACCCGTGCCGGGATCGACGCTCTGGCGCAAGTGTGCGGCGTCGCGGACGCGGTGCGCGCGCGCCACCGGCGGTCACACGAGGAGTTGTACGCATCGCTGCGCTTCACGTCGACGGAGGTGGCAACGAGCCGTGACGGGCTCGATGTGCGCCTGCTCGGCTTGAACGTGGTGCAGCGAATTCTGCTCGCGCTTCTGCGGCCGTGGAAGCGCATGCGCTCGGCACTGCGTCTCGGCGGGGCGCGACTTTTCGCAGCCAAAGGTCGCTCGCTCGTCGCGAGCAGCTCGAGCGTGATTTTGCTCACAGCGCCCAGCCTCGACGACGCGGACGTTATCGAGGCTGGACGCGAGCTACTGCGCACATGGTTGCGCGCCACCGCACTCGGGCTGGCCGCGTGCCCGGTCGGCGCGGTAACGCTGGTCGCGCTGCGCGGGATGCGACTCGCAGGGCTGGGCGTGGAGGGCGTGGAACCCAACGAAATTGTGGCTATCGGTGAGTCGCTGCGAGCCGAGTTCGGGCTGCGGGAGGGCGAGATTCCCCTCATGCTGCTGCGCATCGGTCGCGCGCCGGCACCGACACTGCGCTCGGAACGCCGTGCAGTGTTCACCTCGACGGCGGAGGCGGCGTGATGCTGCACGCCGCCGGATGAAGTGCTCGAAAACGCGGCTGCCGCCTGCTTGATGTGCCCGCGTTGCGGTGCCGCGGTCCATGACATCCCTGTCGCGAATCCAACTTCACTTGCGAACGATCATCGCGGCTTGGCGCTGGAACGCCGCTTGCGAGAGAATGCCGTGAATGTCGCGCGCCCTCGCCCTCGCCCTCGTCGCCTGCGTCCTGTCGGCCTCGGGATGCTTGTTCGTAGGGGAGATCAACTCGCGACCGGTCGTTCAGCTGCAGGTGGACCAGCCGAGCACGGAGCTGGGCGTGCCACTCAAGGTGCGCGCGTATCTCGACGACGATCAAGGCGTTGCTTCTCTCGAGGTACAGCTGCGCAATGGCCAGGGCGTCGTGGTCACCAACCCGTGCGTGATGCACCTGGCCCAGCAGCGCCTCGACGGCGGGGTGGTGCTGATCACGTTGGCGCTGTGGCGAGCGGACACCTACACGCTCAAGGCCGTTGCCACGGATGCGCTCGGCGCCAGTGGCTCTTCGGCGTCCCTGCAGTTCTCGGTGATCGACACGCCTCCTCGGTTTCCCGTCGATGGCGCGCTGCCGCATGCGGCCCGTGCCGTGGACGCGTGTCAGACCGCGTACGTCGCCAGCGGTCCGATCCCGATCGTCCTCGCGAACAGCGCCGCGGACCCGGACGCCAGCGCGCCCGTGATGCCGAGCACCGTGGACTGCGGTCCGCTCGCGCGCCCCATCAAGTACCACTGGAAGATCTCCGACCAGCCTAGTGGTCGCGGGTACCTGTCCCGCCCGTCGAGCGACGGTGTCTGTCCCGCCATCCCCGACGCCCAAGTCACGGAGCTCGACGGTGGCACGCTCGTGTGCCTGTACCCCGACGCTGCATTGCCATCGTCCAAGGCGTCGCCGTACACGATCGCGGTGAGCGCCGACGATGACCTCGTGCGCGTCCCCGGTGGAGATGCCATCGTGTTCGTCATCGGTGAATCGCCCGCCTGTCTCGACGGCGCGTACCCCGAGGTCGGTGCGTACGTCGTGCCCGTCGACTTCGCCACCGACTTTCGAGCCCTCGGGGTCGACGACGTGACCACGAGCAGCGCACTCATCTATCGCTGGAGCCTGCGCCGCGCCGGCGAGGCCGACTACACCGTCATCGTGGATCATGCGTTCGGTGCCGATGGTGGGGGGCGGCTCGCATTCGACCCCACGCTGTACTCGTTGTCCGTGGGCGACGAGGTGTCGCTCAGGGCCGAGGTCACGCAGCCCGACGCTCCGGCGCCGATGTGCGCGCCCAACGACGACCTTTGCACGGTCTCATCCTGCGCGGCGACGGGCGATACGTGCCCGCGTCGAGCGGTGTGGACCTTGGAGGTGCGGTGATGAGACGCGGCTTCTGCTTGCTGGTCGTCTTTGGTTTTGTCTTCGCTTTCGGCGGCTGTGCGGGCAACGACTCTGCCTGGACGTCCGACGGCGGAGCCGGCTTTGATGGCGGGTCCGTGTCAGATTTCGGCGCGCAGTGTGCCTCGATCTCCATCATGTCGACGTTCGACTACACGCCGTCCACGCTCACCGCACGCACCACCGCGGTCGGTAGTGGCCCGACGTGGACCGTCGACACGCCGACGGGACAAAAGACCCCCGCGGCGATCGATGGCTCGGGCCTCATCGTTTTTACCGAGGCCACGGTCCCCGGCACGTACACGTTCCGGCTCCACCTCGATCAAGGGCAGACCTGCATCAACCCAGCCTCGAAGGTGATCGAGGATGCGAACAGCCTGGGCCAGGTCTACACGTTGCGCGTGACCCCGCCCGCGTCGTCGAAGCTCCCGCAGCAGGAGAGCGCGCTGCTGCTGAAGGGCAACACCGAGCAGCTCGCCAAGGACCTCATGCTCGTCGAGGGTACGCCACTCGCGGGGACGCTCACCGGCCCGACCGGCCCGGTCGCCGGCGAGGTGGACCTGACGCCAGTCTCGGGACCGACGCTGCGCACGGTCGTCGACAACACCGGCAAGTTCGAGCTCCCCATTGCCATCGCGGGCACGTACTTCGTGCGCCTGCTGCCAATCTCCGCGGCCTTGGCCCCGAGGTCGTTCGGACCCGTCGCCGGCGCCGCCTTGTTCTCCACCTCGTTCGCTGTCGATGCGGGTGAGGCCGTGCTCGGGTCCGTCACCGACGCGTCGAACGTCGCTCTTCCGGGTGCGAAGCTCGCCTTGCACGACGGCGCGCTCACGAGCGGGCTCGGCACCGCGGCCACCGACGGAACGTTCTCGCTGCGCGCGACGCAATCGACGTATACGCTGGCCGTCAGCGCACCGCAGCGTCCCGACCTCACGTTGGATTCGGTCGTCGTGCCCGCCGCCGGCACCAGCATCATCGTCAAGCACTCGCTCGCGCGCGTCGCGGTGACGCCGAAGGTCCTCGCGCTCGATGGCACCACCCTGGTGCCGAACGCGGTCGTCACCTTCACCTCGGCACCGCTCACGAATGCGGGCACGATCACCGTGGGTGGCAGCGTCCATGCGGTGACTGGAGTGGTCCGCGCACGGTGCGTCAGCGGGAACGATGGCACCTGCACCGCGCAGCAGCTCCCTGTCGGTACGTACACCGCGCTGATCGAGCCGCCGCTCGGATGGCCGGGGGATTCGGGCGCACGCACCGCGCTCCAAGCGACGGTCACGGCCGCCGGCGCGCTCACGCTGCAGCTCGCGCAATCGCTCAGCGTCACGGGCCACGTGCAGCGGAGCGACGGCACCCCGGTCGCCAACGCGCGGGTCCGGGCGCGCTCGCGCGGCAATCCGCTCGCCGTCGAGCAGCTCAGCGATGCCAATGGCGACGTCACCTTGCTCGCCGACCCGGGCCTGCCCCTCGAGGTGTGGGTCGACGCCTTGCCCGCGGCCCATCTCGCGTCCGGTCATCGCCAGCTGGGGGATGCTGACAGTCCTTACGTGTCGTCGCTGCCCTCGCTCGGCAGCGTGACACTCGGCCCGGCGCTCACGATCTCGGGCGTGGTGTTCGCGCCCGGCAACAGCCCCGTCGCCAACGCTGCCATCGACGTGCTCTGCGCCTCATGCGCCGACCTCACGCCGATCGCCCACGCTGAGACCAACGGAAACGGCGTATACCTGCTGGAGCTGCCCGACCCAGGGCTCCAGGTCTTCGATGGTGGAACCGATTGAGCCACACGCCGTAGTCGTTCTCGAACATGCTGCGAGCCTGCCAGCATGATTGCCCGTCGCCGAACGTACCTCCACGTTGTGCTGGCGTCGGCGTTCGCGCTCGCCCCACGCCTTGCCATCGCGACGTCTGCCAGCGACGGCAAGACGCGCATCGCCGTCGAGGTCACGCTGGCGCCGCCGACCGCGGGATCCGAAGGCCTCGGCTACTTCGTGCCTGAAGTGGCGCGCGCGCTCGAGGAAGGGTTTCAGCGTGGCGGCGTCGCGACGTCCGCCGCAGGAGCGCCGGCGAGCGACGCGCTCCAGATCAGGCTCGAGGAACGGCCCGGCGATCGCGTGACCCTGTCGGCGCGCTTCCGTGGACAGCGCACCGAGGTCGAAGGCACCGTCGAGGCGATGGACGTTCTAGTCGACGACCTGCTGATTCGGTTCTTGCCGCTCGTCGGTGGAACACCGCCGCCCGTGCCGGTGAAGCCCGTCCGCACCGCGACGAGGACCGTTGCCAAGCTGCCCGACCCGGAGCCACCGAAGACGTCGCCCAGTGCGCTCACGTCGATCCCGACGCAAACGGTCGCGACGCCGACCGTAGTCCCCGCACCCGTGGTCCCCGCGGTCGCGGAGGCGCCTCTACCGGCGAAGGAACCACGGATCGTCGATCCCTACGGTCCCGACGCGCGGGTGAACGAGTCCGCCGTGGTCGTCCCCGTCGCCTCGGGTGGGTTCGTCCGCGGGCGCGCGGTCGTGCACACCATTCCAGATCCACCGGCAGGCGGGCCTGGCGTTGGCTCGTTGGCGACGCAGGCGCTGTACGCGATCTTGCAACGTCGTCTGCACGTGTCCGTCGTGCCCTATGGCGTGGGACTGACCTCGCAGGCAGTCGCGGCCGAAGAGGGCCAGCGCACGCAATCGCGCAATGTGGTGATGGCACGCATCGACGGCTTCTCCTCGCTGAGCTCCGGCATGGTGGGCGAGCCGTCCGGCGCCCGCATGCGCTTCGAGATCTCCGTGGTGCGCGAGGGCCGGCTCGTGATGCGACGCATGATCGTCGCGGAGGCGCAGCCCGCAGCGGTCATGTCGGCGATCAATGAAGGCCGTCGCGGGCGCACCGCGGAGCCGTCGTATCTCGCGATCACCCGCGCGCTCGAGAGCATCGCAGACGACTTGAGCGTGGCTTTGTCGTCGGGGACGAGCGATGCGCGTTGAGCGCCTGTCGCGTTGCCTGCTCGTCGCCTCGATCCTGATCGCGGGGAGTCTGTGCCGTGCTCAAGTGGCGCCTCCACCGCCGGTCGCGGACTCGCTCGGCACGCGTTTGCATCGAGCCCTCGACCGCTTCGAGTTCGGAGACTACGAAGCCGTCGTTGCCGAGCTCGAAGCGCTGGTGGAGCGCGGCGCGCGTGAGCTGCCGAGCGCCGATCGCCTCGAGGTCTTGCGCGCCTACGGAATCTCCTGCGCGCTCGTCGGTCGTCCCACCGCAGCCGAAGGCGCCTTCCTCCTCCTGCTCGAAGCCGATCCGCGAGCCGTGCTCGATCGACACAATGTGCGGCCCGAGGCCGTCGCCGTCTTCGATAGCGTCCGCGTGCGGCGCAGCCAGGCGTTGCTGGCGGCGTATCGGCGCGGCAAGGCAAAGCGCTACCTCCTCCTCAACCTCATCCCACCCGCGGGGCAATTTCAAAACCGCGACCACGGCAAGGCGTACACCTTGTTGGCGCTCGAGCTCTCGCTCCTTGCCACCAACATCACGACCGGCTCTCTGCTGTACGCCTGGCGAGGAGACAACCAAGACTTCCCGGGCCACGAGGAAAGCGCGCGTTTTCTGCGACCGCTCAACTGGGTCAGCTTCGGCGTGCTCGTGACCTGTGTGGTCTACGGGATCATCGACGGCTTCGTCGTCGGCCATCGCCGCAGCCACGAAGAAGGCCTCGTCGAGCAACGCCTCACTGCCCAGCGCGCGACGCTCGATCTCTCGGGACCGGGGTTCGGCGTACAATTTTGAGGTCTGCAGGCAATGGTCTGCAGACCTCAGCAAAGAGTGCAAAGCAATATTTTGTAATTTGCATTACATAAAACTAGAAATAGGGGTTTCGCAACCCGGGGGACACGCCCTCCATTTCGCTTGCCCTGACCAGAAGCTCCTTTTACGATGATCGATGCTGGGCCGTAGCACGGTCCGGCGACTCCGTTTTGCCTCGCGCTACATCTAAATGGATCCAGCCCTTCGCCAAGCCACCTCGTTCGGCAAGTACGTGCTCCTCGAGCGCGTGTCCGTCGGCGGCATGGCCGAGGTCTTCAAAGCCAAGGCATTCGGCGTCGAGGGCTTCGAGAAGATCCTCGCTATCAAGCGCATCCTCCCGTCGATGGCGGACGACGCGGACTTCATCGAGATGTTCATCGATGAAGCCAAGATCTGCGGGCAGCTGAACCACGCCAACATCTGTCAGATCTTCGAGCTCGGTCGCGTCGAGACGTCGCACTTCATCGCGATGGAATACATCTGGGGCAAGGACCTCCTCCAGATGCAGAACCGCTTCCGCAAGCTTCGGCAAAAGATGAAGCCGGAGATGGCTGCCTACATCGGCTGCAAGATCTGCGAAGGCCTCGACTACGCGCACAAGAAGAAGGATGCGCAAGGCCGGCCGCTCGGCATCATCCACCGCGATATTTCTCCTCAGAACATCATCGTCAGCTACGAGGGCGAGCTGAAGATCATCGACTTCGGCATCGCCAAGGCGGCGAGCCGCTCCTCGAAGACGCAGGCGGGCGTCCTGAAGGGCAAGTTCGGCTACATGTCGCCCGAGCAGGTGCGCGGCCTCCCGCTCGATCGTCGTTCCGACCTGTTCGCCATCGGCACCATCTTGTACGAGCTCCTCACGGCCGATCGCTTGTTCTACGGCGAGAGCGACTTCGAGACGCTCGAGAAGGTGCGCAACGTCGATGTCCTGCCGCCGTCCCAGGTGAACCCGGCGGTGCCGAAGTCACTCGAGCGCATCATCATGCGTGCGCTCGCGAAGGATGTTGAGGGCCGCTACCAGTGGGCTTCCGAGATGGCGGAGGACCTCAACAGCTTCCTCACCACGCACGACCCGGTGTTCTCCAGCACGAACCTCTCGCAGTGGATGCGCGAGCAGTTCTCGGTGGAGATGCGGCGCGAGCGGGTGGTGCTCGACGAGCAACAGAAGGTGACGCGCGAGCTCCTCGCGCACACGTCGAACCCGACGATGATCGCACCCGAGGTGCGGCCCAACCAGCGCTCGTCACCATCAACTCCTGCCATCGCCGCGCCGCCGATTCCGCACGGCGACGATGACGACGACTTCAACGAGAAGACGACGGTCTCCGGCCCCGCCTTCGGATCACCGCTACCTGCCGAGTCGCTGCCCGAGCAGTCCACCCGCATCCTCGACAGCTCGTTCCCAAGCCCTGGTGGCGTGACGCCGGCGCAAGCTGCGCTCGCGGCGGAGAACACCATCGTGTTCATGGATGGGGCAGGTCCGCAGCGTCCATCGATGTCGGGGCAGCACCCAGGCGGGCCGCTAGACGTGCAGCCGTTCGGTCCCACCGTCGTCGGCGATCCATCGATGGTGTATCCACCCCCTCCATCGCCTCACAACGGCATCGTCGCGACCCCGCATACGCCGCACTACGGTCAGCTCATGCCTCCGAGTCAGCGGCCGGCACCTACGCCGCGTTCGACCGTGTGGAAAGATATCGTGCTCGGCATCGCCGTTGCCGGCCTGGTGGTGGGTGGCGTGCTCGGGGCTCGCTTCTATTTCGCTCACCGGGGACAGGGCACCTTGGTCGTGGTGTGCCCGACGGGCACGGGTGAGCTCCTCATCGACGGTGCAACCCGTGGACAGCTGAGCGCCGGCACCCCGATGACGTTCAAGGCCTTCCCGCTGGGCGAGCACACGGTCGTGGTGCGCGCAGATGGCGGCGAGTTTCAACAGAACGTGGTGCTCGTGGCCGGTGACGTGAGCGTGGTGAACGCGAATCTGGCGGCGGGCAACCTCATCGGCAAGCTGCGTCTCGAGATCGAAGCGCCGAATGCCTCGGGTACCTACGTGAGCGCCAGCGCCGACGTGTATGTCGACGGCGTGCTGCAGCCAGTCGACGCTGCGCAGACGGGAATCGCGCTGCGCACGGGCTCGTCGCGCGGGATCCGGGTGAGCAAGGCGGGCTTCGCCGACAAGCGGTTCAGCGTCGAAGCCCGTGGCGGAGAGACCCAAGTGCGTCAGGTTCGGCTCGACGTCGCCGGGGCTTCTCTCGCCGTGAACACTGAGCCTTCGGGCGCCGATGTGAGCGTGAACGGCAGGCGCGTGGGCGTCACGCCGACGACCGTGAACGATCTGGACTCGGGGCACTTTGTGCGAGTGTCCATCAAGCTCGCGGGCTACCAGTCGGTCAGCAAGTCGGTGTCGTTCGAAGGCGGTCGCGCCCAAACGCTCGACGTGAAGCTCGTCGCCGGCAAAGACAGCGACACCAGCGACGGCAAGGGCGAGCAACAAGACACCAAGCCCGAAGGCAAAAACAAGGCGGGCACGAAGACCGCGAGGGACCCGATGGACCCGAAGGACAAGGATCCCGACAACACCGCCGTCGCGAAGCCCTTCCCGTCGGACGGCCTCGCGCAGGTCAGCTTCGGCAAGGACAACAAAGAGAAGTCGGGGTCGCAGGAGCCGGGTTATCTCGTCGCGAATACGCAGCCGTGGGCGAAGGTCCTCATCGACGGAAAAGACACGGGCAAGACGACGCCCGTCGCGCCGCGCTCCAAAATCTCGGTCAAGCCGGGCAAGCACACGGTCACGTTCGTGGTGAGCGGCAAGAAGTACAACTTCGACATCTCCGTACGCAGCGGCGAGCAAGTCGTGCTCATGAAGCAGCTCGCCGACGCGCCGCCCTAAACGCAATGCCGTTCGCTTGACCGCCACCAACTGGGCTCGACGCGGTTTCTCAGAGAATCGCCAGGGCGCCACCAGACCGCCAGGATTCGCCAGGGAAGAATAGGTTCAGAGCTCGAGAGCTTCGAATCGTCGACGATCCGAACCCATTTCTTTCCGACTGGCGCTCCGGGTCCGCCTGGCGTCCTGGCGATCAAGGAAACGCCGCGGTCCGACGGCGACGTCTGCGTCAACGACGAGCACGATCGCTATGTGAACGGCATTGCCCCTAAACGTCGTCCTCTTTGCGAGCGGGCAGAGCAGGGATGAGACTGCTGGTGGTGGACTCGGCGCCGTGCTCGAGGCGTTCCTTCACCCGATCGCGCTGGCGCAGCTTGTAGAGCCCGTGACTGTTCTCGCCAGCCTCGTTGGCGTTGGCGGTCTTCGCGTCGGTGATCTGGAACTCGGTGAGCACGAAGCTCACCGCGCCGAGGTCGCGCCCGGTGTCGGGCATCCGCTCGAGGACGCTGTCGAGTCGGATTGGCAAGTCCGCGACGAAGTTGATGATGCGATACGTGGGCCCGGAGAACTCGTTCTCGGGCGCGCGTTCCACTTCTTCGGTATCGAGGTCGAGCTGCAAGCGATCGGCTTGTCGCGCGAACGCCGGCGTGGTCTCCACCATCTGACGGAAGGGCAGGATGCCGTTCACCGTCTCCCCGGGCACGACGTAATTGAACGGCACCAGCCGATACATCAGCTCGTACACGAGCGCGACCAGGTCTTCGCGTGAGCGCACGATCAACCGGAAGCGCAGCTTGTCGAACACGTTCGCCGCGATGTTCGCCTTCTTCGCGAGGAGCTTGGTGACGATGGAGTCGCGTTCCTTGCGGCTCCATGCGAACTCGACGATCGAGTGGCCCGCCGCGCGCAGCTCGTCGACGACGCGCACCACCTTCTTCTCCACGAGCCCGAACAGCTCGTCGTCGGAGACGGGCAGCGAGAACAGCATCTCGCGGCCCGCCAGGTGATGAATGACGTGCATCGCCTTCAGCACGATGCAGGCGTAGGTCTGCTCGCGTCCG
>JAYUBF010000072.1:0-22215 GCA_043741435.1 Myxococcales bacterium | reverse complement strand
CCTTGTCCGAGATCCTGCAGCACGCCCTCGCCGGAGCAGCGGCCGCTCGCTGAGCGGCCGTGGTCGCACCGCCTGCGCTACCCCGTCGCTCAAAAGGCGGAGCCGTTTGGCCACGAAGGATACGGCTACCTTGACTACGCGTTCTTTGGTCCACTCAGATCGCGCCGATGCCGCTGTGACTCCAGCGCACTCAGCGTTTGACAAACCGTCCGGCAGGAACGCATGCACTCGAGTTCGGGGTTCGTTCGTCATCCGTTTGTTCCAAGATTCGGGTGCTGGCGAACGAAGAGGGCCACCTACGAGAAGCAGCGAGGTCGGCAAGCGGTCCTTTGACTGACCGGGACGTTGTGTTCACTGGCGACATCGGGCTCAGCCCGCGGTCCAGCGCGTTCGCAGTCGCGGTGCGTGAACGACCGTGGTGTCCCAAGGATCCAATCGGGTCGTCGTCTGAGGTCAATACTCTGTCTGGGAAAAATGAAGAATCGAGACCACGGCCCACCCCCCCAGTGTTCGTGCTCCGTCTATATCGCGCTGAGCGTCGACGGTTACATTGCTCGCCCGGACGGCGGCATCGACTGGCTCTCGGTGGTGAGCGTCGAGAACGAGGACTATGGCTACAAGGAATTCTTCTCGAGCGTGGACACAGTCGTCATCGGACGTCGCACCTACGACACCGCGCTCGGGTTCTCCGAGTGGCCGTACATCGGAAAGCGATGCGTCGTGCTCACGAATACGTCGGCACTGTCACGAAATGGTGAGGAGTTCGCCTCGACCCCTCCGAGCCCTTTGCTTCTGCGTCTGCAAGCGGAAGGAAGCCACCGTGTCTACATAGACGGAGGCGTCGTGATCCGAGACTTCCTCGCCGCAGGAGCGATCGACGACATGACTCTCTCCGTGATTCCGATTCTCCTCGGCGCAGGAGTTCGTCTGTTCGAAAGCGGCGCAGGGCACTCCCTACGTCTTCAACGCGCGCAAACCTTCAATAGCGGGCTCGTTCAGCTTCACTACCGCGTCGCAGATGCCGTCGCTGTTCTATGACGATCATCATGGGGACGCTGAGCGCCTCCCGTATCGCCTCGGTTGGTGGTCGAGGCTCCACCCCCAGCGCCGTGGGTCGCGGAAAGAAGGAATAGGAAGCAGTACAGGCTGGAAGTTGCTGGGCACTCCGAAGAGTCTCTGGGCTCCGCGAAATGCTACCATTCCGTCGCGACAATTCGGAGCAGCGCGTATGTGCCTTGAGGCCCTTTGGAGAAGGTATCTAGGTGTCGGAGCATCGTGGCAACGGTACGCCGACGTATCGTTGCAGTCGCGGATCGACAGGACGCCTCGATTGAGATCACACGCTCCGCTCAGGCGGCAGTGCGCTGATCCAGAGTGAATGAGCTATACCAGTCCAATGAAAACACTTCCAACGGCGCCCCATGTGCAAGCGCGTGGAAGTCTCTGACGAGGTGTGACTGATCGCAGTAGCCGGCATCTAGCGCCAGTCCGGCCCAGCTCCTTGGCGGCTCGACGCTGACGCGTTGGCATACACGCGCGAACCGCGCGACTCGACGAAAGATCCGCGGTGTAGTCCCGATCGCCGACGTGAACCGTCGTGTGAGTTGTCGGCGCGATACGTCGAGCTGTCGCCCAACGCCTTCGACCGAAACCCCTCGGGCTGTGAACAGTCTGGCCGCGGCTACCGCCAATTCATCACATCGGCATGCTGGAGCGTCGAGAAGTGCAACCAGATCCCGAACGGATGTGCGCCTTTGAACAAAGTCTTCCGCCCAACATTCGAGCACCCGCGACAGGCGTGGTGATAGATCGCTGATCGGGGCGACTACGTTCCGAACCGACGCGGCCGATACACCCAAGGCGCACGCGCACCCCGTCGAGAGCCGAATCCCCACAGTGTTGATATGGTCTGCGTTCCTCGCAACGAACGCGCGATCAGAGGCTCCGACGAGATAGGCTCTCGGGCTCGAAAAAGCCCGCGCGCCGTCGTCGATCGTGGCTTGACCGCCGAGCTGCACTACGAGATCCGCAGCTCCGACATCGGGAAGGATCAAGTCGGTTGGTGCCGTGGGTCCCTCGAACCAAAACACGCTTGAGACGCGCGAAGAGAGTCCCTCACTGGGCTGCCACACGCGAACTTGAAGCATCTCCAGAATTCTACCTCGGTCGCGACGGGAGAAACGTCCCGTCGATCCAAGAACGCCGCCTCACGCGCAATTCAAACGGGTGCGGCTCTTTCGCGTCGCGCTCGACGGGAGGAGTTTCGATCACTTGACCAGCTTCAGGTGCGGACGCGATGCCAGCAGCGGGTTGGGAATGACCCGTCGGCGTAGCGTGATCGGTGAGTGCGTTCGTGCTCCTTCGCGAGATGGAACTGCCAGTAGTCATCGAAATCGCCGCTGGTTCGCAGCGCGCGAAGGCGGAGGATGGCCTCGGCGCCGGCAAGGGACCAGCGCGCGCCGGTGCGGCCCATCCGATCCTGCACGAGGTAGCGGCACGCGCCCTCGATCACGCCAGTTGCGATCGGCAGACCGTCGGTCAGAGCGCGATCGTAGTGGAGCCAGCGAGTGTTCTTGACGAGGTAGCCGGCGGCTTTGAGCACGGGCTTGGCTGCGAGTGCATCGAGCTCGTGCGTCTTCGCCATCAGACGCAAGCTCTTCGCGATCTCGCCACCGCTACGACCCAAGAGCAGGCGCTGGAGGTGATGCTCGACCCAGCTCTCGGCATCGCTGGTTCCTTCGGCGTAGAAAGCGTAGCCGGCGCGCCACAGGTATTCGATCACGTGAACGACGTCGAGGACGATCGTGATCTCGACCCCAGCCGATCGTGCAGCTCGCTGGATTCGTCGAAGTTGGTCGCGATTGCCATCGACGAGCACGACCCACCGCCGACGACGCTGAGGATCGCGGCGAAGCGCCTCGGCAAATGCATCGTCGATCACGCGCTGCGGGCTGTGCTCGACGCTCGCCCACACCCGCTTGTTCGTCGGACGCGGACGCTTGGCGTCGCGCTTGTCGTTGAGCCCGTGAAGGACGTCGGCGATGGTCCGCGGCCACGCCTCCAGCGAGTACACCGCCGCCACCTCGGCCATCCGCTTGCGGTTTGGCTTCTCGCCCTTGGCAAGCCGCGTATGCATGCGTCGCGGCGTGGCTTCCGCCGCTTTGCGAGTCGCCTCGCGCAGATCGTCGAGGCGCATCGCGATGCCCTTGCCGTCGAAGCTCAAGATCAGCAGGTCCCTGGTGTCCTCGGGCTCGCACAGCCGATCTTGGTAGAACGCGTCGAAGTCGCGTGCCGCACGCACGGCCAATTCTTCGACCTGACGCTTCGGCACGTCGGCGCCGCTCTGCTTCTTCACCAGCTCGACCACTTCGTCGAACGAAGCCCGCGCACTCTGCTCGGCCACAATCCGCCGCACCTTGTACGAGTACTTCTCCTCGGGAAGCTCCATCGTCGCATCAAGGGGCGCGAGTCCCTCCACACCTGGCGCCTGATACAAGGTCCGCTCGAGTACGACCTCACCGAACTCGGTCATCACCGTCCGCGAGCTATGACGCGGTTGCACTCGCTCGACGCCATCCGCACCTCGCACCACGACCGGCATCTCCTGTGCCGTTCGCTGGTCGAAGTGCGCTTGCATCATCGAGCGCATCAGCTCGCGGCTCTGCGTGCGCATCATCTCCTCGATCTCGTGGAGCGGTGCGTTCATGGCTTCGGGACTTGTCAGGTCGTCCTCGAGCTTCTTCATGCTCCGCTGAGATTCGCAGAACCGGCTGTCATTGGCGATCGTCGACGCGCGTGCGGTGGACATCGGCCGCGAACGCTACCCGCTGGCCACCGATCCGGAAAGTCGCTCCGAAACCAACCTCGCGGAATCGATCAGCTTTTTCTCAACCGAGAAGATCCGCACCCAATTCAAACAAGGCGAATCAAACTGGCCGCCGCTGCTGCATGATGAGGTTGATCCAGCGGCAACGCTGCTTCGGATTCCCCGATTCGTTCCGCCTGTGTCGCCACCGTCACCGTGAGCAGTCGCGCGAAGCGCGGCGACAAGAACGCCCAACGCGCTTCTTCGATCTCGAGCGGACGGCTCCGGTTTGTGGCAGCCCATTTCGCACGGTCGAGACCGATCCCCAAGGCCAACATCGATCCGGGAAACGCTCTTCCCGTCTGGAACTACCGCGACGGCCTAAACCCGCTCGCGGACGGTTGGCTGACAGGGAGCCGACTGATCGCGTCAGAGCTTACAAACGTAGCGTTGCTCCAAGCCACAGTCGCGGTCGTCCCAGTTGCCGTCCGCCGCCATCGCGGCACAGGCGGTGGGCAAGCCGATCTCGTCGGGCTGCGATGCGCCCCAGCTCGTGAACTGACTCGGGTCTGGACATGCCCAGCCCCAGACACTATTGGCCTCCGCGAAACCGATCCAGACCAGATCTATCGCCGTCGGGCTGGTGGCGGCCGCGATGCACGCGTTCTCGGCGGCATCGACCACCGTTGCGAGACACCCGATCGCTTGGGTGGCACACTCGGACTCGGCCGCGTTGAAGTTCTTGGCGTCACAGACGTAGTAGCAATGACTCGAGCCGCCGCACGCGAAGGCGATACAGCCCGAGGGCGCCGTCGGACAAGCATCGACACTGGAATCGACACTAGCATCGACACGGGCATCGGCACTGGCATCAACACCGAAATCGACACCGGCATCAACACTGGCATCCGCGGCCACGATGTTGAGCGCGTGGTCGACATGCCACGTGCGATCCCCCGCGCCGACATCGAGCGCGTAGCTTCCGGCCCTCGCTCACCTCGCTCGCCTCGCTCACCCTCCGGTCCCGCAGGCCCGTGGCGTAGCGATCCGACAATGGCACCAGAGATCGCGCCGGTGATCGCCGAGACCACCACGCAGACAAGCAGGATGCGCTTGATGTCCATCGATGCCGACTTCGGCGATCGAGAGACCGCCGAGCGCGGCTCCGTCAACGATCGCTGATCCTCCGCCATCACCGCTTCGGTCTTGACGCCGAGATCGCCGCGAGCCGACGCTGACACCCGCCAACCACACGACGAACAGCCTTCGTCCGTTGGCGCCACGAACATCGAGCACTTCGGACATTCGATCATGGCGCGACGAGATCCCTTATCCATGTCGCGATTCTCTCGCGGTTCGTCGCTGATGGGGAGCAACGAGCCCGTGCGCTCGCTCGCGCTGGGACACGATGGCGCGGTGAGCTTCAACGCGATGCCTTTCGGCTCATCGCCACGTGGGGCGCCGCCAAAAGCTGCTGACAGCCCGACGCCGTAGGATCTACGCGTGGAAATCTGCGGCTGCCCTCGCGACGCGCTCTGCGACCGCTGCGTGTCGGCGACCTTCGCGCAGCTCGGCGGCGGGGCCGCTGCGCGCGGCTGGTACTGGGCGGAGCGCGTCTGGCAGGTGACGCAGCGCCCGGACGCATGGACCGCGAACGTCCTGAAGGCGCGAACGCGCGCGTTGCAACTCATCGCGGATCTCACGGTGGACCGGCGACTGCGCGGACGCATGGTCGATTGCGTTGTGGCCGAGGCCGCGCATCGCTGGGAGATGCTCGTAGCGGTGGACTCGGCGAAGCGATCGCGGCGACGTTGAAGCGAGATCGCCGACGTACTGCGCAGTGGTGCCGAGTCCATGCCCGACTAGTGCTGGACCCGAACGAGTTGACCGATCTCGACCACCACGTCGCGCCCGAGGGCGCCGGTACTTGCAACGCGACGACCTCGGCTATCATGCTCCGATGCGGTCGCGCGGGCTGGTCGTCCTGGGTGTGCTCGTTGCCATCGCGATTCGTCATGCTGGTGCTCGATGAGGAAGAGTCTCCGATCGAGAATGCCAACACGCTAGAATGGCTTTCGTGAGGCGTATCGCCACTGCGCTCGTCGCGCTCGCCGGCTGTGGCTTTGAAGGGCCTGCGCTCGTGGGCGATGGTGGAGTGGACGGGACGCCTTTACTTGGCGACGCAGCTTTCGACTCCCATCCGATGCCTTCTGCGATCCCGGCAACGCCGATCTCGTCGCTTGCTACATGTTCGAAGGCGTTGCGACGGATGGCTCGCAGTACGGCAACAACCCGACGACCACGACCGCAGCGATGTTCGTCGTCGGCCACGACGGACTCGCCCTCCAGAGCACCGCAGCCACCGACATCCGGATCAAGGACAGCCCGAGCCTCGACGTGACAACGGCGATCACGCTCGAGCTGTGGCTGAAGCCTCACACGATCGCCGACATCTGGATCGTCGACAACGACAACCAGTACGGCCTCCACATGACGGCGACCGGCGGGCTCGATTGCAGCGTTGCAGGGCTCGCGAGCGCGGGCGGGGGATCGATCCCCGCCAACACGTGGACCCACCTCGCATGCACCTACGACGGCACGGCAAACCGCGCGTGGCTCAACGGTGTGCAAGTCGGCTCGGTGCCGATCATGGGACTGATGCAGACGTCGAGCACGACGGGCATGGCGATCGGCCACGACAGCCCGACCGGGCCAAAGCTCGACGGACTGATCGACAGCGTACGGATCTGGCGGATTGCGCGCACGCCGGCACAGATCGCGTGCGTTGCACTTGGGACGTGCTGATCATGCCGACGGTGACCACCACCGTGCGCGCTGACGGACCGCGCTGGGACGGCCGAGGCCGAGCACGAATAGGTGAAGATCGTTAGCCAAACGTGTGTACGGTTGCCGCTGGACGGTGCGCAGGTGGACTCAGTAGGCACAGATCCTCGCGCTCGCGTCGTCTACATCGACGACTGCTCCTGGAACCGGTTGGTCTTCGAGTGGTCGTTCTGTGGGACCTTCGCTCTCGCGGTCACCGATCGAGCCAACGCGGTCGCAATCCTCGAGCGCGACGATGTCGTGTTGGTTCTCGTCGACATTCACCGCGACGATGCAGCTGGGCTCGAGCTGCTCACGACAACCAAGGCCCGATGGCCGCGCACCACTTGCGTCGTGGTCACCGTCGATGCGGAGCTTGACGGTGTCCATGCGGCCCTTCGGTCGCAGCTTGCTAGCGACGTCGTGACCAAACCATGGGACCGCGGTGAGCTTGCGAAGCTGATGCGCGTTATCCTCGCGTCGAGAGGCGCTGGCGCAGCGCTCTAATCCGGGCGTGAGGCCGGACATCAAGACGACCGAGGCGAAGGCGTTCGCCGTCGCGTACCGAGCGGCGCTTCGGTCGTAACGTAGGAGGTTAGATGCGAGCCGAAGGTGGCCGCGGTATTCGAGCCCCGATATGAAGACGGAGGTGCGAGAGGCGCTCGCGCCGTTGATGAAGCGGTAGGGATCGCAACCCATCGCGAACGCGCAGCGTCATCGACACAGCTTCGACACGCTGCCGAGGGGAGCTTGGCGAAACGATCTCCGAGACCACCTCCGCATTGAGAGCTCTGCGTCTCGGGTCGGAACGGCGCGAACGAAATCCTAGAGGTGCAGCGTCTCGCGGCACCCTATTTCTACTGACGTGGTTTCCTTGAAACGCATCGTGTCGAATCAGGCGGCCGACGAGAAACACGACGCAACTCCCGTGCGCTAACAGTCTGACAGTCGAGAAGAAAAATGAGCACGGCGTGATTCTACGCTTGAGATCTCTCCAGCAAACCCCTTAAGAGGAAATGCCGCGCGAGGTTCGCGCGACAGCTTTGGGTGAGCTGATTCCAGGCGCGTTGCAAGTCGCGATGCGATGGGATCGCTGCGCGCAGAACCGGAGGTCCCGTGGGAAAGACGCTATTCGTCGGAGTCCTGATGCTTGTCGTGGCTCTAATTGTCGGGGTGGCGAAGTCGCGCAGCGACACAACAACACCACCGCCGTCGTTGCCCAGCTCGGCGCCGGCCGAGCCGATCACGGGCAGTGCGGACCCAGTGCAGGCGATGGGCACACCTGCCCATGATCCATTCACGCCATCTCCGATCGGCCCGGCGCCCGGCGACAAGTCTCCGAAGCCGTTCTGGTCTTACGAAGACGTGTCGCCAGCACAGAAGGCCGTCATCGACCGCGGCCGCGACACGACAGGCGCGCAAGCCTCGCTAGATGTGTATGCAGCGGCTGCCGCCGAGCGAGCGAAACAAGCAGCGGCCGACGCGGCATTGAATCAACTCGGCGTGGGCAACGTGGCTTCGGTGGGGGTCGTCCCATGAGATCGCTGCTTCTCTTGGTTGTTGCAGCGTCGTGCGCGGTCACCGGCGAGTCCGTACGGACCAAGCACGTCCAAACGGCGTCCGTCGGCTACGACATCCCAGAGGACTGGGAGCGCGTTGAATCCACGATGCGTGGCGTCGAGACGTCCATCTGGACCCCGAAGGAGAATTCGGAGCGGATGTCGGTCACGGTCATCCGCAGCGAGCTTAGTCCGACGATCGCCGCAGCCGATGCAGCTACGATCAACCAGCTACTCATCCAGGCGCAAGGCGGGCTGCGGAACGCGAAGCTGTCACCCGTTGCAGAGATCTCGACGGCGCAGGGGCTCAAGGGTGCGCGCATCGAGCTCGAGTACCTACCGCCGGAGGTCAAGGCCCGTTACCACCGAAGCCACGTGGTGCTCGTCGACGGCACGGCACTTGTGCACGTGCTGTTCACCGCCCAATCACCCAATACGTTCGCTGCGTTCGAGACGGTGCTTTCGTCAATCCGCCACGAGGAGGTTCACCAGTGATTCGTGCACGATTCGGACTTCTCTTCGTTGGCGTCGTGCTTCTCATGCTGCCGGCCCGACGAGCTCTGGCCACGGCCGAGATCTGCGGCAACAACATCGACGACAACGCAAACGGCGCGGTGGACGAGGGCTGCTATCCCTCTGAGACAAGCTCGGTCTGCGAGTCTCCGCTCTCCTGCGGAGACTCTGGCATGATCAGCTGGTCGACTGGGTCTCTCCACTACGACCTACCGCCAGATATAGCGCCGAAGGTGCCATTTGGCCCCAATATCGGGTTTCGTAGGTTCTACACATCTATGTACACGCCGGGTGCAAATCCAACGACGGTGAATCATACACCGATGGGCGCCCATTGGCAGCACACATACATGACCTGGTTTCAGCATATCGACACGACGCACATCATTCTCCATACCAGCAACGGACGTGACGTCCTTTACACAAAAGGTACTGGCTCAGGGACTTTCGGCGACTTGTACACCCCCCAGCCAGGCGACCATGTCCTTTCACTTCAATACAACACGACTTCGCTTCAGGCTCAAGTCCAACTCTTAACAGGCGAGATTCTACTTTATAACAGCTCAGGTCAACTCATCGAGATCTGGGACACACTGCCGACTCCGAACAAGGTGCTTGTTGCGTGGACTGGAACAAGTGGAGGCGCCGTTTCGACGGTTACCGACGCCAACAACGGTCGGCGGTTGGCCTTCTTTTACACCAGCGGTCTGCTGACGAGCATCCAGGTCCAGACAAACAATGCATTCGCTAGCTGGCAGGTCAAGTACACTCGCACGTTTAACTATACGGGCGGAGTGATGACAAGTGTGTCGGATGCCGCTGGAACGATTCAGCAGTACACGTACACCGGTGGGTACCTGACGAACATCTCCGACGGCGAAGCTACCAGTCACCGAATCGCGGCCTTCGCGTACTCCTCGACGGTAGGCGGTCAGGTCGACCAAGTTGAGACTTCGCGTGGTTCGGTGGGAATGGAGTTCTCGACAACGCGGGCCACGTGCACTGCTGGGTCAACAGTCTTGTATTTCAACAAGGCAAACACGACGGCCTGCAATACTGATACGGACTGTGGCTCGGGCTTCATGTGCGGTGGTAAGACGGGAACGGGAGCAACCGGCAAGTGCTTCCAGGCCGCGCGATGCATGACCTTGACGACTCCGACTGGATACAAAGAACCCGTTGTCTCCGTGATCACGACGGTGGGACCAAGCGCCGGCACTTGCTCAGGCGCGTGTGCAGACGTCGCCCAGTACGTCTGGGATACAGGGACCGGTCTCTTTGAACCGCTGGCCACCAAAGATCCTCTCAACAATTACACGTCGGCGATTCATAACCCGAACGGATTGGTTACCCAACTCACACACGGCGACAATGATTCGAACGCGGCAACCGGCGGGGCGCGAACAGCTTACTACTTCTACGACACGACCTATCCCGGTCGGCTTGCCGAAATCCGACGAAAGAGCGACATCAGCACTTCAGCGGGAAGTTGCTCCGCCACTGTCACAACGGGATGCGACCGGACGCTCTATACCTACGGGGCGACTGACAAACAGCTCCGCACGATCGAGCACGACGGCTACGTGATGACATCAGGCGGCACACCAAGTAGTTCGCCGGTTGCCAGCATCATCACCTACACGCATGATGCACAAGGGCGAATCACCGAGATTGACGGCCCCGTTCTAGGGCAGAAGACTACATTTGACTTCTATACCTCGAGCGATCCCACCACCGACAAGTTCCTGCAAGACTACAAGGCGTACTACGATTCGAGTCACTTCCTTGAGCCGCAGGTGATCGCATACGACTTTTGGGGCAATCCTACTGGCGTAAAGGCCCCGGATGGGAAACTTACGTGCCAGACGTTCGATCCTAACCGTAATTATCTCTATATCCGCCGAAGAGCGATGGCTGGCCAAACGGACTGCACTGGGACGAACCCTGCCGACCTGACGACTACGTGGATTCGTGATTCGGCGAGCCGTCTCACGAGTTTGCAAAGACCTGACGGCGGATACGTGCTCTATAGCTATAAGCCGAACGGACAGCCCGACCAAGTCATGCGTCGGGATGACGGCCGGACAGCTTCGACAGGGGATACGCGGCAATACACCTACTCCAGCGACGGACAGGTTCTTACCTTAGATACCCTTAACTCGTCCGGCACGATCGTGGCGACGCAGTCGTACACCTACTACAACAGCCGGCGTCTTCAGGAGATTATCAATCCGGCCAGCCCGACAAACTTCACAGGCCTCATCTACGACGCACGTGGCCTATTGAGTGAGATCGACGGGGGAGCTGGTCTTAGCAAGGAAGTGGAGCACTATACAATCACCGCAGGTTCACCAGGAACCGAAGGTCGCGTTACCTCAGTGCAGCGTTACGACACGAGCTCGCTGTCGGACACGTGGAGTATCTTGTATGCATGGGGTGGAGAGCAGTCGCAGGTGACCGACGGAGACAGCAAGGTCACGGCAAGCATCCGTGACGACTTCTCCAGGATCACGAAGCTCACGAGTCCTGATTTCACTGGCGCAACGCTTCGCCTCTACGACGTGGCCGGCAATCGCACGACACTGATCGAAGATCAAGGGGGAGCGGGACAGCAATCCCACACGTTCACGTTCGACTATCTGAATCGGCCGCTGGTCGATGACTACCAAGGGTCGTGCTTCGTATCGACTGGCACGCCACACGCCGAAATCCAGCGCTCCTACGACGCGTTGCCAACCGGTGTGCCCTGCCCAATGGGCGGCGGCTGCAATAACCTGAGCGGGCGACTGGCATACGTCGAGACGATTTTGACTTGTGCCAACACATACGCAGCCACTGACGGCTCTCTTGACCAGTTCACTTTTTACTCCTACGACGACAGCGGTCATATGATCGAGGAATACATCAAGGACGACACCGGAAGAGTTGCCGACACGCTATACTACTATACAAACGGAAGGCTGACTTCGATCCAGACCCCATTCTTTGATAGCGTGTCATGGAATTACGGAACCGGCCTGACAGGGACGAATTCCGATGCCGATAAGGTCCTTTCGATCGGTTTCACCGGAGGTACTGCCATCAGCAACGTTCAGTGGAACTCATTTGGCCCCTGGGCGCAATACGATTGGCAGGCTGCGATCTTTGGTCAGGGACTGCGAAGTCGCGTGGTTCGCGATAAGGCCTACCGGATCACCGGAGTGTATGAGGCAGAGTACCAGAGTGGAATATCCGTAAACGATCAACTCACGCTCGTGCGCGATGCCATGGGGCGGGTCACCTCTCGCGTCTACACGCCACACGACCCGACGATTCCAGGGCTGTACGATTCATACTTCTTGTATGACGAACAGAGCCGGGTGACTTGTGAAACTACAGATTTGAAGGCTACCTGTCCGACTACGGGAACAGACATCAAAAACAATCACAGCATCTCGCCCTCACCGTTCAAGAGCGCTGGTGACTGGAAACAAGTACTCCGACCCATTCCCGGCAGCACAGGACTTACCAACAACTTCAACACGTCTGGAACGACTTATGGGACGTCGCATCAAATCACGGATGTGAATCAGTCGGACGTTGGTGCACCTGGGCACACGGCCTTTGCATACGACGCACGGGGCAACCGGTCGTCCGACGACAACACAACGATGCTCACACGCGACGATCGAACGTACACTTATGACGGGCGCAGAAATCTCATCAATGTGCGTGGCCAATACTACACTGGAGCTGCTTGGCACTATTACGACGTCGCAAGCGGGTTCGACCATCGAAATCGGCGCGTCTACAAGACGTTCTTTGACGAGACGTCTACCAAGACGGCGCAGTGGTACTTCTACTACGACATTTACGACCGACTCACTGAAGTCAAGAACATCCCCGACAGCTCTGTGCCGAGTACGTACTCCGAGTTTGATCTGATTTGGCTGGGCGATCGTCTGGTGATGTACGCTCAGACAGACTACCCGTCGGGGACCACCTCGAACCGCTACGTCGCGAGCGACGAGACCGACCGTCCGAACAAGCTCTGGAACTGGCCTGCGGGTGGCGATGCGTCGCGCTACTGGGCGATCAACCAGAGCGCCTGGGGCGCCGACACCAACATCCCTTATGTTGCCGGCATTTATCAGCCGATGCTTTTCGCCGGACAGTACCAAGACGTCGAGACGACCGCGTATCGCGACGACGGAACGACCATTCACAGGCCTGGCTTGGCGCTGAACGGGTACAGGACGTATGATCCTTTTGTGGGCGGCTACCTGCAAGTGGATCCATTGGCTGACCAGACGTGGAGTAGCTACATCTACGTGGGCAGCGATCCGGTTGGTGAAAGCGACCGGGACGGTAGGGACACCGTGGTGTTCGCTGACGGAAATACCTATGACTGCCAGGAGTTCGACACGCCCGATACCTCAACGATCGAAGGATTCACAAGTCTTGGTCATTGTAGTCAGACGTCCTTCTGGAGAGGTTGGGATGATGGCGGTGGCGGTGGCGGTGGTGGTGGTGGTGGTGGTGGCGGTGGCGGTGGTGGTGGCGGTAACCCAAGTGGCACAGACGTCGAGCGCTGTCCGATCAGACATGATCCGAACCCCGACTTTGATGGGTTGGCTTGCAATGCATGTACCAAGAGTCTCACCGAGATCATTGGCGGAGTTGATGCAGGACCATGTAGTAGCATCTTCGGCTGCTTGGGCGGAGTTGTAAGTGCAGGCAAGGAGTGGTGTGAAACCTGGAAACTGATGTGTGATACCCCATGCCGAGAGTGCCTCTCGGTTCCTCCCGCCTGCCCATGGACCGGAGCGATCGTCCACAAGTAGGTTGCGGCGTCTGATGGCCTACTTGTTTGGTCCAGGCTTGTAGCGGCCCCACCCAGCTCGGCTCAGTGTCAAACAAGACCATCTTCGAGCAACCCGAGAATAGGGTCGATTCGCTAGTTGAGAATACGCAACAGCCCAGCGGCCGGGCTCAGGGCGGCAAGGCTTCGTACGTCATCTGCTGAGTCTGATATATTATACATTCGGCTGTATGCGAGATTGTTACCCAGCTGTCCACCGATCCCGAGCTCGGCGCGGAACTTCGCTCGTTTCTGGCACTTACGGCTTTGCAGTAAGAAGCGACGCTGACCGGTTGCATGACATCGCGAGGCTGGCGGTCAAGCGAATGGCTAGGGAGATTAATCCGATCGAGTGCCTACTCTTTATCATCAAAATTGAAAGACCGTCTAGGGGATGACGAGTCTTCGAAGAATTGGAATAGCGACACTAGCGTGCGCGTCCCTCGTTGGATGTCGAGAGTCGCATTTGCCAGACCATGCCACAGACGATGAATTCGTGGATACGTTTCCGTCGCTATTGATCATGAATCCTGGGGTCCTCGGCGCTCTAGAACAGCAAGGCCTGTCGTTTGCCCGGGTTGTCGGTTCAAGTAGCGGTGCGGCAGATGCCCACGAACAGTCGCCGCTTTACGCGGTAATGTCCAAGACCCTTGATGCGGATCTACGAGAACTGGAACGGAGACTTACGAGAGACGAAAGGCGGTCGATTCGCCTATTCGACATTACCTGGATTCGATCGGTACGTTCCCACTTCGAGTTGGTCGGCGTAGTGAATCGCATTGACCTCGGCATTCTGGATTGCGGGGAGACTCGTTTGATCTATCGGCTTGTGTATCAACCACCAAGTCGACCATACCAGCGACTTCCTATGACGATCAACGCGGTGTTCGAGAACAGGGATCCCGACTGCGCGGGTTTGGCGAGTTCCTGGTTGGCGCTTAGCAACGGCCCTGATCTCGCGCAGAGCTCCCTTGTGGGCCCCCTTAAGCGGTTGGCATCGGCGGTCCCTGATCGTATTGAGGTAAACTTTCAATCAATGCGGGAGAATTCGACCGGGCCTAATACCGACGATCACGCAGAGTACATTCTTCGAAGCTTTCGCATCGTCGATGGTCGGATGATTGTCGACACCTTGCGAAACACGCCGAATCCCGCAATGGGCGCGGCGGAAAAGTCGCAACTGAGGGACTGGATCGTCGCTAACGTGGATTCGATTGATGCAGGCAGTGCCGAGTTACCCCACGTGTTTCTGGCGCGCTCATCGGTCTCGGTAACTCCCCGAGCTCTCGATCGCCCACGAAATCACCCTTTTCAGTCGCTATTTCGTGATGGTCGCGATGACTTTCTAGGGTTGGAGCTAACGCGGAGACAGATCGCAGTTTCTCCCGCCATGCTTGTTCGCCGACTAGATGAAATGAGCTGCGCGGGCTGTCATCAATCCCGATCGATCGCCGGATTTCACCTGCTTGGCGAAGATAGGGCACGACAGATTTTTAACGCATTCACTCTTGGCATCTCACCGTACCTTCACGATGTTCTTGCATGGCGGTACGGCGTCCTCAAAGCAATCTCTCGAAAAGAGCCGCCACCGAAGATTGCGCCATTGCCCGAACACATATCGGACGAAGGTCAGTATGGAGAGCACTGTACGACCTCAGATCAAAAATCTGACATGCCGTTGTGGAGATGTGCGTCAGGCTTGACTTGCATTCCGAGTGCGGTGGATGGTCAACCGGTCGGAGTATGTGTTGCGACGGGTGCGCGGAGAGTCGGCGATTCGTGTCAGAACGTTCAACTGGGCCCGGACCTCGGATTGGATGGTGATAGAGTTGTTCCGCAGCCTGCGCTTCCGTGCAGTATGGGTGAGCGTGCAACCGGTCGCTGCGATGTGAACGGTCAAGGGTTTCCCGGTGGGATGTGCACCGCGACATGTTTTGTCGAAGGTGAGCAGACGCCTAAGACGGTGTGCGTTCGCATTCCTCACTTCGGGTTCGAGCGTTCGTGTCTTCTTCCGGGAGTGTTGATCGAGGAGTGCATCCGCGACCCGAGAAACAGCGTGCTGGACGAACTGCGTCGCTGCTCTCGGACCGAAGCCTGTCGCGATGATTTTGTTTGTGGTCGGGTTGAAGGACTTCCACCTGATCAAGGGGCATGCGTCCCGCCTTATTTCTTGTTTCAGACACGTGTCGACGGTGCACCGGTCGATCGTTGAACGCCGTGTCATATAGTGCCGCGGTAGGGCCTTCGCAACCGCTCACGAAGTCAGATACCACACGCTACGTCGTGGCGACCGCGAAGTAGTGGTAGCCGATCGACAGGCCCAAGTACCGCGCGGCGCCAGCCCCTGTGTCCCGCCCGGGCCTCGGCATCCCTGACGATCATCTCGGGCGACGCATCGCGAAGATCGATGCGGCACCGGATGCTTCGCATGCTCTCCGCGGGCGCGATATCTCCGGCATGCCGTAGTGCGGGACCGCACCGACGTGCCCCAACGCGGTACCCACGGTTCGCCGCGTATGGTCGCCTTAGGGGCTCTCACCGACTCAGTGGGTTGACGTGACGAGTGCGTGAACCGCAGCGTCGACGCGTGCGGCGCGCTCAATCCGGCTCGCGCAGGTCTTGGTGGCCTTGTCCCGAATCAGTTCCGGAGCCAGCGCGATCGCACCCTTCGCGGTCGTCGCATCGCAGCTGGCACTCAGGACACGAAGGAGCTCGTACGCGTGTAGACGCTTCGCCTTGTCAGGCTCTGCGATGAGAAGCTCGAGGGTGAATGGCGAGGATTCGAGCGCGTAGACGATCGGGTCGCGCGTCGGACCCTCGTGGTTTGCTAGCGAATCGAGCAGGAGTGCCGCGAACTTGCGATTGCGGTCGGCCATGATCACGAACGCGTACGTCTCCTCGGGGCGGATGTCAGGAAAGCCCTTGGCACCCTCGACGGCTCGCTGCAGCAGAGTTGGCTCGCCCGCCTTCGCGAGCAGCGTCGACAGCATCACGTCGCTTGGGCTGAGCGTGCCGGCGAGTGCGCCGAATGACTTCACGATCCAAGTATCGAGCTCATCGTGCTGCGACGTTGACATTGAGGAGCGGACCCGTGTGAGAGTATTCACGATCATCCATTGCGATAACGGGTCGTTCAGGAGCAACGGGACCATCGGAAGTTGCTGCTCTGGCTCCCCATCGAGCTGGCGGTAGACGAAGCGACGCTCGGCCGCCGTCAACCACGTCCACGCATCCGTGAGTGCAAGCCCGCCGGTGTCTTCCACGCGATACAGCGGGTCGCCACCCGTGGCGGGGAGCAACCAGGTGGGGCACTTCGCGATCGGGACGTGCACCACGTCGCGCTGTTGCATGACGCAGCGATCGGTGCGGGCACCCTTGTCACCGTACGAGAAACATACCGGCAACGGGTACGTGTGCGGCCCCCCCGAGACCTCGATCTCTGCCGCGCCATGGACGCAGACCTTGCGCACGCCGACGCCACGTTCATCCTGCTCGTCCAGCAGCCCCATCAACCACGGTGCAAGCGGTGTGGTCGCTTCAGCATCGAGCGCTGCGAAGAGATCGCTGGCAACCGCGCTGCCCTGTGCATGCTCGACGAGATACCGGTGAAGTGCCCGTCGAAAGGGTTCAGCCCCGACGAACGCCGCGAGCGCCCCGACGATCGATGCGGAATAGTCGACGTCGAACGCCTCCATGGTTTTCGGCGTAACCGTGAAGTGAAGTGCGCGGTGGTGTCTCGACGCGGCTTGATTGAGGAGTGCTTGCTCGCGCACGCTATGACTCGCCCACACAGGCACCCACGCCGCGAAGGCCTCCGCGAGCCACACGTCGTCCCACCACGCGAACGTGACGAGGTTGCCGAACCACTGGTGCCCGAGCTCGTGGCCGACGATCCGCGCCCAGCCCTCGTGATCCGCAATGGTCGCGGCGTCGAACGTGATCAATCCTGCATTCTCCATCGCTCCAAGCCCAAGCATCGGGACCGAGATGAGATCGAGCTTGGCATAGGGAAACGGAACGTCTAGATAGTCCTCGAGCGCCGCGATGCGCTCTCGCGGGATTGCGGTAGCCCAGTCGAGGTGGGAGGCGTCACCGTGCATCACGGCGATCCGGATCGGGGCGCCGCCCCTCGTCGCACCCGCGTCGATGAGATTGAAGGCTCCTGCCGCGAACGCGACGAGGTAGCTCGGCAGTGGTGGCGTCTTCGCGAACTCGAAGCGCAGGTGATACGCATCGATTCGTGACTCCTTCACCAGCGGCGCGTTGCCGAGCGCGATGCCCGTGGCCGGCGCATCGACCGTGACTTGCCAGGGCACCTTGCGGTCTGGCTCGTCGATACACGGAACGATCTCGCGGGCTCCGGTCGGCTCACTCTGAGTGAAGAAGTAGGTGCGACCAGCGACGACTCGCTTGAAGACGCCATGTGTGATCAGGTCGTGGTCGGGTTGCAACCTGCGCTTTCCCTCATACTCGTGGACGGGGCCGCGATAATCAATCTCGACCGTCCAATACCCCGGAGCCAGCGGCGGATCGGCGGACAGCCCGATTCGTTGATCAGCGGCGTGAGTCTCGACGACGAGCTGGATTCTCCGTCCCGCTTGGATTGCGACCGCGCGAGAGATCTCGAGCTCCTTCGCATGCAACCAGATCGTCGACGTCTTGAGATCACCGTCGATCTCGACGTGTCCTGTAAAGCGCGGATCGGCGAGGCCGATGCGAACGCGGTACTCACGCGGCTCGAACTCGTGTCCGATCCGGTCGAGCGGCGAACCGCTTGCTATCCGGCAAAGCGCAAGCAGCACAACCAGGAACCTCATCGCCGCAAGAATACTCCGCGAAGGAGTCTCACGACGACAGGAACCCGACGACGCAATCCAGGAACGCGCGGCCGAGGGTGCAGCAATTCGCGGCATGGCCGCAGCTCTGAGCGCGAATTCGAGCTGGGAGAATCTGGCGAATCACTTGAGCTCGAACCGCCACACGCCACCCCTTCACGGGTCTCGACGCGGGAATCCTCGTCGCGAAACACGAGAGGATTGTCGGCCGCCCCACCCCCACTTGTGGGTGAACAGCGCCAGGAGAGTGCTCGCGCCTCGTGATGCGCCTTGAACGATCGCGGAACGCGAGCTCGCGGACCTTGCCGTTCGCGATCGACAGCGTGAGCTTGGTCGCGGTGTGCTCCCACTCGTCGGCGGCACCGCGACCACGAGATCCTTGTCCAGCGGCTGGGCATCGTAGGCCTGGATGACACCTTCTAGTTTGCCCGTACCGAGCAAGATGAAATCGGTCGCGTCGTTTGGTTCGAGCTCGTGATGACCGAGCTTACACCATCATGGTGCTCCCAGATGGTTGGCTTCCCTGATGCGCATAGATCCCTTCGAACGCGTAAGTGAACGTAGACAACACCAACCCATGACTCAGTGTCTGCGTCGCATCGGGCGATGACACCGGCCGCGTCGGTCAGCGTTTCGAAGTGGCCTTGAAACGACTGATCGAGTTGGGCACCTTCCGGGACGCGCAGTCGCCCCCAGCGTCTGACCATCACGCGTGAGCCTGGCGCACCGTCGCGATCGCGAACGTGCCCGGACATCCATTGGCCACGCTCCATCGCAATGCCCGCAGGTCGACATGCTCGCCGCGCACGGTCGTGATCTTGCCCGCGACCTTCCGCCGCGTGCCGGGACCGAGCACCACGACCTACCACCTCTCGACGGCGCCGAGCGGCGAAGCGTCGAGCGCGCGATCGCCGAGCGCGACGGCGTGACAAGCCGCAACCATCCGGTTCACCACATCGTCGAAGCCAGGCCACATCAGCTCCCAGTACAACCCCGACCGCCACGACAAGGCCAGAAGCCACAGCTCGGTCTCGAACGGCGTCTCGGTCATGCCCGGTGTATCGGCCATGACAGCAAACGGTTGCGTGGCGTCGGGAAGTTCTTCTTGGCCCTTGAACCTTCCTCGCGATTCTCTCTACGCTGGTGCGGGGTTAGAGCGCAGGTGACGATGACATCGAGCAGCTTCCGCTTCGTCGCGAACGCGATCGACCTCTGCCTCGATCTACGTGTTTACCGGCTCACCGCGATCGCCAAGACCGCTTACCGACTCGCTGATCGATGCACCGCGGTTCTCGGTGCGCAGACCGGCGAGAACCTCTCCCTATCCCTCCGCTTCAAGGCGAACACTTCCGAGGCGTCGGCCAACGAGACCGCACGCCTGTTCTACCAGGAGCTGCTCGACCAGCAGCTGCGCGAGCAGATCGCGACCGAGACGGCGCCCGTACGCGCCCTGATCCTTGCCCATGCCTTCTCTAAGGTCGACCTGATCAAGCGGCACGACAAATGACCGCGCTCGGTTCCCACTTTCGCGATCGAGCTTCGTTCGCTCCACCAGCAAGCTACCGGCTCCTACCCTTCAGATTCGGCAAGCTCGACGACCAGCGCTACGTGCTGACCAACGACGTGGGCGAATACGTCCTGGCCTCCAGGGAGGAGCTGGTCGCCTTTTCGAAGCACGAGCTGCCGATCGCCAACCAGCTCTACCGCGACCTAAAGTCCAAGCACTTTCTATTCGACAACGACTCCCGCGTCGCCCTCGACCTGCTCGCGCTCAAGTACCGGACCCGCGCCGCGCCGATCGCCGATCTCACCGGCCTCCACATATTCGTCGTCACCCTGCGCTGCGACCACAGCTGCCACTACTGCCAGGTCTCACGCCAAACCGAGGACAAGACCGCATTCGACATGAGCCGCGAACACGCCGAGAAGGCGCTGCAGCTCGTGTTCAGCAGCCCGTCGCCTGGGCTCAAGATCGAGTTCCAAGGCGGCGAATCGCTGCTCAACTGGGACCTGATCAAGTTCGTCGTCGAACGAGCGGAGACGCTCAACGCCACCCACCAGCGAGACCTCCAGTTCGTCATCGCCTCGAACCTGACCCACCTGAACGACGAGGTCCTGGCCTTCTGCAAGGCTCACCACGTCTTCTTGTCCACGTCGCTCGACGGTCCCGAAGACCTCCACAACGCACACCGTCCTCTGAAGGATGGCAACAGCTACCGGTCGACGATCAGCGGCATCAAGCGCATACGCTCGGAGATCCACAACGACGCGGTCGCGGCCCTCATGACGACAACGCCGGCGAGCTTGTCACGTGTCACCGAGATCATCGACGAGTATGTCCGCCAGGACTTCCACACGATCTTCCTGCGAAACCTCAGCCCGTACGGCTTCGCGGTGAGAACCAGCCTGGTCCGCAAGTACGACGTCACCGACTGGGTCGACTTCTACAAACGCGGGCTCGCTCACATCCTTGAGATCAACGCAAAGGGCTACTTCCTGCGCGAGGAGATGACGACGATCCTTCTGCAGAAGATGTTCGAGCCGACGGGCTCGCGCTACGTCGACCTTCAGTCACCGGCCGGGATCGCAATCGGTGCGCTCGTCTACAACTACGACGGCAAGATCTACGCGTCGGACGAAGGCCGGATGCTCGCAGAGATGGGGGACACGAGCTTCTGCCTCGGTAGCCTCGATGACGAGACATTCGAAAGCGTCATGACGAACGACACGCTGATCGGCGTTCTCGAGGACTCGATGCCCGAGAGCGCGCCGATGTGCAGCGACTGTGCCTTCCTGCCCTACTGCGGGGCCGATCCGACGTTCCATCAAGCAACGCAGAAGGACGTCGTTGGCCACAAGGCGTTCAGCGCATTCTGCTCGAAGCAGATGGCCGTGCTTCGGCACGTGATCACGCTGCTCGAGGACGACCCGCAAGCGCGGCGCACCATGATGAGCTGGTTGTAGCTGATGCTGATCAAGCTCTCGGGTCGCGGGCTACGCGCGCTCGGGCCGGTGTCGGACCGGCCATTCGTGGCGAGAGTCCGAGAGCAGGCCGCAAGCTCCAGCCCGGAGAACGAACTGCTCGTGGTCACCGACGTCGGCATCCCTCTACCCGATGCTTTTCGGGGGTACCTGCATCGACAGCAGCCGCCCGAGCATCGGGCCCTTCGTGACAGCTACGTCCTTGGCAGCGACTTCAGTTACCTCGCCGATGGCGACGTAGTGCGTATCGATCCAACGCGAAACTCGATCCACGCCCTCTACCGGCGCAGCTCGCCGTTCAACTCTCTGCTCGTCACCGAACGCTGCGACAACTACTGCGTCATGTGCTCACAGCCGCCGAAGGACCGCGACGATTCGTGGATCGTCGATGAGCTGAAGCAGGCGATACCGCTCATGTCACCCGAGACCCCCGAGATCGGCATCACCGGTGGCGAGCCGAGCTTGCTCGGGCCGAAGCTGATCGAGCTGGTCGAGCTGCTCAAGGTCTCGTTGCCCAGGACCTCGGTGCACATCCTCTCAAACGGTCGCGGCTTTGCCGACGAAGCCTTCGCCCAAGCCGTCGCCGATGTCCGCCATCCAGACTTGATGCTCGGCATCCCGCTGTACTCGGACTTGCCCGAGGTCCACGACTACGTCGTCCAAGCGCGCCGCGCGTACGACCAGACCATCCGCGGCATCCTGAACCTCAAGCAAGCTGGCGTGGCCGTCGAGCTTCGCTTCGTGATTCACCGCGATACCTACGAGGGCCTTCCTGGGTTCGCGCGGTTCGTGACCAGGAACCTGCTCTTTGTCGACCACGTTGCGCTGATGGGCCTCGAGCCGACGGGCTTCGCGCTG
>JAYUBF010000071.1:0-7634 GCA_043741435.1 Myxococcales bacterium | reverse complement strand
TCGGCAACGGGATGATTTTACGACCGATACGAGACATGGTTTACCAAACCTCGCAGAGCAGCTCGCCACCGAGGCCGGCGCGCCTTGCAGCGCGATCGGTCATGACGCCTTGCGACGTCGTCAGGATGGCGATGCCGAGGCCAGAACGAACGCGCGGCATGGCATCCTTGCGAGCGTACTTGCGCTGGCCGGGACGCGACAAACGGCGGATGCCCTGGATCGTGTTGACGTTGTCACTGTCGTACTTGAGCTCGACGGTGATCATGCCCTGCTTGTCATCGTTCTCGTGCGCGACGCTGACGAGGAAGCCCTCGTCGGTCAGCACTTGCGCGATGCGTTGCTTGAGCTTGGAAGACGGAATCTGCACCTTGGCCTTCCGCGCGGTGATTCCGTTGCGGATGCGGGTGAGCATATCTGCGATTGGATCGGTCATGTGCGCCTCTACTTTCTCTGGTTACCAGCTCGACTTGATAACGCCAGGAATGTCTCCGCGCAGCGCGAGCATGCGGAAACAAAGACGGCACATGTTGAACTTGCGCATGTAAGCGCGACCGCGGCCACACAGCGGGCAGCGGCTACGTCTACGGACCTTGAACTTCGGTGTTTCTGCTTTGACCATCTGAGCGAGACGAGCCATGGGGATCTCCGTTTGCCTCTTTTATTACCCTGGGTCCCGGGGTTGCCGGTTCCTAGCGCCAGTTACGCTTGCGCGTCTGGCTTTCGGAATGGCATGCCGAGCGCTTTGAGCAGCGCGCGGCCGTGATCGTCCGTTTTGGCGGTCGTGACGATCGAGACGTTCATTCCTTTGATCTTCTCGACACGGTCGAAGTTGATCTCGGGGAAAATGATTTGCTCTTTGATACCGAGCGAATAATTGCCGCGGCCATCGAAGCCCTTGGGCGACACGCCCTTGAAGTCGCGGACGCGCGGGAGCGCGAGCGTGACGAGGCGGTCCATGAACTCCCACATCCGCTCGCGACGCAGCGTGACCATGGCGCCGATCTTCTGGCCCTCACGGAGCTTGTACGTTGCGATGGACTTCTTCGCCTTGGTGACCACCGGTTGCTGACCGGCGATGGCGCGGAGCTCGTCGACAGCGGTGTCGAGGATCTTCGGGTTCGACACGGCCTCACCGAGGCCCATGTTGATGGTGATCTTCTGCAGGCGCGGCAGCTCCATGATGCTCTTGAGGCCGAGCTCCTTCATCAGCGCCGGACCGATGGTCTCCTTGAACAGGAGACGGAGGCGCGCAGGACCGGGCTTCTCACCCTGGTCGGCTGCTGCAACGGAGCTATCGGCTCCGCCGCCGCGACCACTCCCTTGGCCAGATTTCTTCGCGGCGCGCTCGGCGCGCTTCTTCGCAATTTCGGCATCGTCGGGCTTGCCTTTTGCGGATCCACTCGATTTATTAGATTTCGGGTCGTCAGCCATGTTCGTTCTGCTCTCTTCTCAATGCCCGTTTCCGCCTGCCGGTCGCCGTCGCCGGTCAATAGACGGGTCTCGGTTGAAAAATTACTTGGCGGCCTCGATGACCGTACCGGAAGCTCCGACGCGACGGCGAACCACCTTGTTCTTGCCGGCGCCGCCACTACCTGCTGCCTTCTCGGTCTTGATCTTCACGCGGGTGGGCTTGTCGCTGCCCGGATCGATCAGCATCACGTTCGAGAGGTGGATGGAACCCTCCTTCTCGATGATTCCGCCCTGCGCGTTCTGCTGCGAAGGCTTCGTGTGGCGCTTGACCATCATGAGACCTTCGATCACCACGCGGTTCTTCTTCGTCACGACATGCAGGACCTTGCCCCGCTTGCCCTTCTCTTTGCCGGTGATGACGGCGACGGTGTCACCCTTGCGAACGCGATCCATTACAAAACCTCCGGCGCGAGCGAGATGATCTTCATGAACTTCTTCGCACGCAGCTCGCGAGCAACCGGTCCGAAGATGCGGGTGCCGATCGGCTCGTTGTCCTTGTTGAGCAGCACGGCCGAGTTGCCATCGAAACGGATGTAGCTTCCGTCCGGGCGGCCGAGCTCCTTCTTGGTGCGAACGATGACGGCCTTGGCCACGTCGCCCTTCTTCACCTTCGAAGATGGGATGCATTCACGGATCGAAACCACGATCACGTCGCCGATCGAAGCGTACTTGCGCTTGGATCCGCCCAGCACCTTGATGCACATGACTTTCTTGGCACCAGAGTTGTCTGCGACGTCCAAGATCGAATTCATCTGAATCATTTGTCGTCTCCGGAGTGGTCTCCGCCGACTATCTCGGCGGACCGTTCCCCTAGTCTTTATCCGGCTTCATTCGCAGAAATTAAGCAGACGCCTGAACGGCTTCACGTGCGCGCTCGACGAGACGCATCACGCGCCAGCGCTTGTCCCGCGACATGGGACGCGATTCGGCGATCTCGACCGTGTCACCGGTCTTGTACTCGTTCTTCTCGTCGTGCGCTTTGTACTTCACGCGCTTCGTCATGTACTTCATGTACTGCGCGGAACGCACGCGGTGAATGACACGAACGACGACCGTCTTGTCCATCTTGTCGGAGGTGACCTCACCGACCATGGTGCGACGACCCTTGCGGGCGTCGGCACCGGCATCAGCAGCCGCAACATCAGCAGCCACTGGGGACGCGGCAGACTTTTGCGCCTTCTGGGCAGCGGGCTTTGCGGCCTTGGGTGCAGCAGCCTTTGGGGTGTCCTTGTTACCTGGCGTTGCCATTGCGACTACTCCTTGCCCTTCTCTGCAGTGCCTTCGAGGCCAGCTGCGCGCTGTGACATGACCGTCTTGGCGCGTGCGATCTCGCGCTTCGCCGCGCGGATGAGGTTCGTGTTCTCGAGCTGGTTCGTGTAGCGCTTGAGACGGTGCTGGAAGAGCTGCTCTTCCGTCGTCCTCACGCGCGTCTTGAGCTCGTCGTTCGACGCGCCGCGAATCTCGCCCATGAGTGCCGTCTTCTTCATCACAGCACCCCCGTGCGCGAGACCATACGAGTCGGGATCGGGAGCTTGTGGTGGGCGAGGTGGAACGCCTCACGCGCGAGCTTCTCGTCGACGCCTTCGATCTCGTACATGATGCGGCCAGGACGCACGACGGCGACCCAACCCTCGTTGCCGCCCTTGCCCTTACCCATGCGGGTCTCGGCGGGCTTCTTCGTGATTGGCTTGTCTGGGAAGACCCGGATGTAGACCTTGCCGCCACGCTTGATGTGGCGGGTCATCGCGATACGAGCCGCTTCGATCTGGCGCGACGTGATCCAACCGCACTCGAGTGCCTGGAGGCCGAAGTCGCCGAAAGAAATCTCGGCGCCGCCCTTCGCAGGGCCACGCATGCGGCCCTTGAAGGCCTTGCGGAACTTGGTTCGTTTTGGCGAAAGCATGGCTTAGTACCCTTGGTTCGTGGGCGCAGCAGTCGTGGTGACGGGCTTCACTGGGACTTGACCGGCCTTGGTCGGGAGAACCTCTCCCTTGAAGACCCAGCACTTGATCCCGATCTTGCCGTAGGTGGTCTTTGCCTCGGCGGTGCCGTACTCGATGTCGGCGCGGAGCGTGTGCAACGGCACACGACCTTCGCGGTACCACTCGTAGCGCGCGATTTCGGCGCCACCGAGGCGACCCGACGCGGCGACACGGATGCCCTTGGCGCCAAACTTCATCGCGGTCTGCACGGCCTTCTTCATGGCGCGGCGGAAAGCGACGCGACGCTCGAGCTGCGTCGCGATGTTCTCGGCGACGAGCTGCGCGTTGGTCTCGGCCTTACGGACTTCCTGGATGTTCAGGAAGACTTCGTTGGACGTCAGCGCTTGCACGTCCTTCTTGAGCTGCTCGACACCCGCTCCGCGCTTGCCGATGACGATGCCCGGACGCGCGGTGTAGATGTTGATCTTCGCCTTGTTCGCGGCGCGCTCGATGTCGACGCCAGCAACGCCAGCGTGCTCGAGCTTCTTCTTCACGAACTTCTTGAGCTTGATGTCCTCGTGAAGCCACTTCGCGTAGTTTTTCTCTTCGTACCACTTCGACGACCAGGTTTTGACGATGCCCAGTCGGAAGCCAATCGGATGTGTCTTTTGACCCATGTCTTATCTCTTACCCTTGGCCTTTGGCCTAGTTCGCCACGGTGACGGTGACGTGACTCGTGCGGCTCTGAATCCGATTGGCGCGACCCATGGACCGGGGCATCCAACGCTTGAGGATGGGACCGTTGTCGACGCTGCAATCGCGAACCGTTAGGCCGTCGACATCGACGTCGCCCTTCTGTTCGGCGTTGGCAATGGCCGAGATGAGGAGCTTGCGGATGACCACAGCGCCCTTCTTCGGCATCAGCTTGAGGAGCGACATTGCTGCCCCGACTTGCTTGCCGCGTACGAGATTGGCCACAACTCGCATTTTGCGAGGGGACATGCGAACGCCACGAACGACCGCTTTGGCTTCCATCGTATCCTCAAAAATCCTTAATTAACCTGCAGTATCATACAGTTACAAACCACTATTTTCGATGGGGCGGACAAGGGGCCTGTGGGTACCACAAAGCCCTCCTGCGATCAAGGGGTTTTGGCCGCCTCTATCGCTCTGGCGCTGCGCGCTCCGGCGCTCCGCACCTACCGAGAACGACTCGGTGTTACTTGCCCGCTGGCTTGGGCGCGCCGCCGGCCGGCTTCGCAGCCTTGCGATCACCGGAGTGACCGTGGAAGGTACGCGTCGGAGCGAACTCGCCGAGCTTGTGGCCGACCATATTCTCCGTCACGTAGACCGGCATGAACTTCTTGCCCTGGTGGACCATGAAGTTCAAACCGACGAACTCGGGGAGGATGGTGGAGCGACGCGACCAGGTCTTGATGACCTTCTTCGACTTGGTCTTTTGAATGTCGAGCACCTTGTTCATGAGGTGCTTGTCGAGGAACGGACCTTTTTTGACGGAACGAGCCATGGATACTCTCTTAATTTCCTAGTTAGGACTTCTTGTTGCGGCCGCGGACGATGAAGCGCGTCGTCGTCTTGTTCTTGCGCGTCTTGTAGCCCTTGGTCGGCATGCCCCACGGTGAGCACGGGTGACGACCGCCAGAGCTGCGGCCTTCGCCGCCGCCCATCGGGTGGTCGACCGGGTTCATCGTGACGCCGCGGTTGTGGGGGCGCTGGCCCTTCCACCGCATACGACCGGCCTTGCCCCACTCCACGTTGGCGTGATCGGCATTGCCGATCGAACCGACGGTGGCGCGGCAGCTGAGGTGGACCATGCGGATCTCACTCGACGGGAGACGGATCTGAGCCCAGTCCCCATCCTTCGCCATGAGCTGCGCCGAGGTACCGGCGGAGCGGGCGAGCTGACCGCCAGCGCCGATCTGAAGCTCGACGTTGTGGATCGCGGTGCCGAGCGGGATGTGCTTGAGCGGGAGCGAGTTGCCCGGCTTGATATCGGCCGAGCTGGCCGAGATCACCTGAGCGCCCACTTCCAGCTTGTCCGGCGCGAGGATGTACTTCTTCTCGCCATCGGCATAGTGGAGGAGTGCGATACGGCAGGTGCGGTTCGGATCGTATTCGATCGAGGCAACCGTGGCGGGCACGCCCGTCTTATTGCGCTTGAAATCGATGACCCGGTATCGCTGCTTGTGACCACCGCCGCGGAAACGCGAGGTGATACGACCGTGGTTGTTGCGTCCGCCGGTCGAGTGCTTGATCTCGAGGAGCTTCTTCTCGGGCTTCTTGCCCGGCGTCAGCTCGTCGAAGTCGAAGCCGCTCATGCCGCGACGACCCGGGGAGGTTGGCCTATACGTCTTCATGAATCTCTACGCTCCCTCGAAGAACTCGATCTTGTTCCCGGCCTTCAGGGTGACGATCGCCTTCTTCCAGCTGGAACGCATGCCGGTGAAGCGACCGACGCGCTTGAGCTTGCCGCGGACGATCTGAGTTTGAACGTTGTAGACCTTGACGCTGAACAGCGCCTCGATCGCTTTTTTAATCTCGATCTTGTTGGCCGTGATTGCGACCTCGAAGAGCACCTTCGGGCGAAGGGTCTCCTCGGTGAAGTGACCGGGCTCGGCGCCGCCGAGCTCCTTCATCTTCGTGCCCTTTTCCGTGAGGATGGGGCGCTTGATGATGTGGTGAGCTGCGAGGCTCATGCTGCACCTCCATCCTTCTTGGCTTTAGTCTTGGCAGGTGCCTTCGCCTTGGCGGCCTTCGCTTCGCCAGTCTTGTTCGGCTGGAGACGCGTGGTGAGGTAGTCCACCGTGGCCTTCGAGAGCACGAGCGTCTCGTGGTTCATGACGTCGTAGACGTTGAGACCTTCGGACGCGAGGTACTTCGCGGCCTGGAGGTTGCGCGTCGACTTGTCGAGCTCGATGTTGCGCGCGTCGACGAAGAGCGCCGACTTGGCCCCGAGCGTGGAGAGCGCCTTGGCCATCTTGGCGGTCTTGATGCCGCCAAGCGTGAAGGCGTCCACCACGACGAGCTTCTGCTCCTTGGCGCGAAGCGAGAGGACCGAGCGCAGGGCGCCGGCAACCGCCTTCTTCGGCATGGAGTAGCTGTAGTCGCGCGGCTTGGGACCGAACACGCTGCCGCCGCCCACGTAGTGCGGAGCGCGCGTCGAGCCCTGGCGTGCGTTACCAGTGCCCTTCTGCTTGTAGGGCTTCTTGCCACCGCCGCGGACTTCGTCGCGACGGAGCGTGGAGTGCGTGCCCGCGCGGGAATTGGCGCGCTGCATCTTCACGACCTCCCAAAGGAGGTGTTCGTTGACCTCGGCGCCGAAGATAGCGTCGTCGAGCGTGACGTCGCCGACCTTCTTACCGTCGAGGTTTTGGATATCGAGTTTCACTGTAGACCTCTATCAATTCGTTCTGGTCGTCTCGTTGCTCTGGTGTCCGGAAAGGCTCAGGTCTTGATCTCGACGTCGACGCCCGCCGACAGATCGAGCTTCATGAGCGCGTCGAGCGTCTGCTGGGTCGGCTCGAGGATGTCGAGGAGACGCTTGTGCGTCCGGATCTCGAACTGCTCGCGCGACTTCTTGTCGACGTGCGGGGACCGCAGCACGCAATACTTGTTGATCTTGGTGGGCAGCGGAATGGGTCCCGCCACCTTGGCGCCCGTGCGCTTGGCCGTGTCCACGATCTCGCCGGCCGATTGGTCGAGGAGCTTGTGGTCGTAGGCCTTGAGCCGGATGCGGATTTTCGGAGTCGTCATTCTTCTAGTGTCCTTTGGGCTCGGACTATCTACTCGGTGATCTTGGTAACGACGCCGGCGCCGACAGTACGACCACCCTCACGGATGGCGAAGCGGAGGCCTTCTTCGGCGGCGATCGGCACGTGCAGCTCGACATCGATGTTGATGTTGTCGCCGGGCATCACCATCTCCACGCCCTCGGGGAGCTTGACGGTGCCGGTGACGTCCGTCGTGCGGAAGTAGAACTGCGGGCGGTAGTTCGTGAAGAACGGCGTGTGACGGCCACCCTCCTCTTTCTTCAGAACGTACACCTCGGCCTTGAGCTTCTTGTGCGGAGTGATCGAACCCGGCTTCGCCAGCACCTGACCGCGCTCGATTTCCTCGCGCTTGGTGCCGCGCAGCAGCGCGCCGATGTTGTCGCCAGCTTGGCCCTGATCGAGCAGCTTGCGGAACATCTCCACGCCCGTGACGATCGTCTTCACGGTGTCC